>DASWWF010000255.1:0-5274 GCA_036401035.1 Devosia sp. | reverse complement strand
AGCCGCGCGAGGCAGCGGGGCCGGTGGCGGGGGGCACTAGAAGAGTTCGGCTTCGCCGTGGACGCCGCGGGCGGCGACGCCGGAAAGGGCGGGGACGCGGAGTTCGTCGAGCACGAGGCTGGCCCAGATCTCGTCATAGACGGACTCTGGGGCGTTGCCCGGCAGCAGCGCGAACTGGCGCACGGCGAGCGCCATGTTCTGGCAGCGCTGCTCGATGCGATCCTGGCCCTGGAGGGCGGAGACGATCATCGCAACCGCTTCCTTCTTGGCCTGGTCGAAGGTGAGGTTCTTGTCGGCGAGCACTTCGAGCGCAAGCGTAATACCCTCGACCATGGCTGCGGACTGGCGCGCCGTTTCGTCGAGCTCGCGAGCGAGTCTTTGCAAAGACATCTAGACCTAACCCCCGGATTAGCAGGGCCGACCCTAGACGAAATTTCTAAAGCGCTCGTTGCCAGCCGGCATGGTGTGACCAAGGTTGGTGCTCTTGGTTAGCGCTTCCCTAACGATTTCAACCTACCAATGGAACACTAGCGCCTCTGAGGTTTTCGTCGAAAATGGTAGTGCCCAGTTCTCTCCCGCCGGAATTCGACCGTGGCGTGGTGACGACCGTACATCAAGGCGACTGCCTGGTTTCGAACGACGGCGATCTCACCTATTCGACCGTGCTGGGGAGCTGCATTTCGGCCTGCGTGCGCGACCGGGTCGCCAATGTGGGCGGGATGAACCATTTCCTCCTCGCCGAGCAGTCGGGCTCGGCCAAGGACCGCTACGGCGCGTCGGCGCGCTATGGCGCGTTCGCGATGGAACAGCTCATCAACAAGGTGCTGAGCAAGGGTACCGGCCGCAAGCAGAATCTCGAGATCAAAGTGTTCGGCGGCGGCAAGATCAATGCGGCGCTCGACGATGTCGGGGCCAAGAATATCGAGTTCGTGCGCCAGTTCCTCGCCGACGAAGGCTATAGCCTCGACAAGGAGGACCTGGGCGGCACCTATGCGCGGCGGGTGATGTTCAAGCCAGCCTCGGGGCGGGCCTTCGTCAAGCGGCTCGACAATACGGCGAATGCGGCCGTGGCCAGGGAAGAACTGCTGATCGTGCGGCGTCCGGTGGTCAAGCCGCCGGTGGACGATATCGAACTGTTCTAGGCCCGGCACCAGCGTGGTTAGTGAATTGTTACCGGGCGTCTGCGCGATATAGGTTTGGTTAACCATTGCGCGGCTAGTGTCGGCCCATGATCGGCCGATTTGCCTACGGACAGCCGCCTCCATGTCTCGCACGCGCCTAGCGCTGCTCGTCAATCTTTGCTGGCTCGCTACCATCGTCGTGGCGGGAACGGGGCTCACCGTGTTCGGTCCGGGGTTGGCGGGAATCGGCAGTGCCGGGCTGGCGCTGCTAATGGGGTTCGCCGCCAGCTTCTGGATCGGGGCGAGGGTCGAGCGCGCGCATCGCGCCAAGCTCGAAGTGCTGGGGCAGGCGGTGGGGGTATCGCGCGCCGGCGAGGGCGTCAGCGTCGAGGCCATCGTCAAGAATCTCTGCGCCCGGCTCGAGCGGGCCAATCAGTTCAAGATCGCTTTTTCCGGCCTCAGGCAGCCGGCGGTGCTGCTGTCGGCCGATGGCGAGATCGTCGGCGCCAGCCAGGGGGCGATCGCGCTGGAGCCGCGGGCGGTGGAAGGGCAGCCGGCCGAAGTGCTGTTCGGACACGGCGTGCTGGCGCAGGGCCTGGCCGAGGACGCGCTGCTCGCGATAGGCGACCTCCGCTATCACGCGCGGCAGCGCGATACCGGGCATGGGCGCAGCGTCATCGAGCTGACGGCGGCGGGGCATTTCATCGCCGACGACGATTTCGACGCGTTCACGGCGGCGCTCGAAAGCGGGCAGACCAGCTTCCGCTTCGACAAGCGGGCGGTGCAGAAGTCGGAAGCCTTGCGCGGGCTGCAGGCGGGGATCGAGAGTTTCGATCGCGGCGCCCGGGCCATGGCGCAAATGCTGGCGGGGGAACTGGTCGATCCGGCCTATCTCAACTCCAATGACGGGCTCGCGCCGCAGGTGCGCGAGCTGCACGATACGCTCTACGCCATCCTCGAGGAGCGCGACGAGCTGGCGCATGAGCGCGATCGGCTGGAAGCCAAGATGCAGGCGGTGCTCAACGCCATCGACCGCTATCGCGCCACGGTGACGGCGATGGCCGAATATGCCGACAAGAGCCGCACGGGCCTGGTGGTCGCCAGCGACGCCATCGAAAAGAGCCGCGAGCGCACCAGGTCGGTGCGCGATCTCGAACGGCAGGCGCGGGTGATGGCGACCGACGCCGGTTTGGCCGCCCGTCGCGCCGAGGCGGCGGTCGAAGGAGTCGATGCGACGACGGCCGAGATCGACAAGATGATGGCGGCGATCGAAGATGTCAGCTTCCGCACCAACCTCCTCGCGCTCAACGCTGCAGTCGAGGCGGCGCGGGCGGGTGAAAAGGGCGCCGGCTTTGCAGTCGTCGCCGAGGAGGTGCGCACGCTGGCGCAAACAACGCAGAAGACCGCCAAAGAAATCCGCCAGCTGGTCAGTTCCAGCCGCAGTCAATCGGGGTCGAGTGTCACTGAGGCGGACAACCTCAAAAAAATCCTCAGCGATCTGGGCGAACATTTAGAAAATCTAAGCAATGAAACTGACATGATCGCCGGTGCACTGGACGAGGGCAGCGGCGCCATCACCCGGCTCGACAACAATGTCGATGCATTGGGACATGAAGCCGAGCGGGCCCTGCTGCTGCCGGCGCGCAGAAAAACGGCCTAGCGGATCATCCCTGGGCCGAAGACGGGGCAACGGGGAAGCATTACATGGAACAGGGCGAAATAGCCCTCAGCGATCGCGAGTTCGCCAGAGTCAAAGCGCGCGTCTATGCGCAGGCCGGCATCTCGCTGAGCGACGCCAAGCGGACGCTGGTCGTCTCGCGGCTCTCCAAGATCGTACGGCAGTTGCGGCTCGCCTCGTTCGACGCCTATCTCGACTATCTCGAGCGGGGCGGCACCGAGCGTGACGCGCAGGACTTCGTCAACGCGCTGACCACGAACCTCACCCGGTTCTACCGCGAAGACCATCACTTCGAGCATCTGGTCGGCTATGTGGGCCAGCTCATGGAGCGGCGGCCGCGGGTCGGGCCGGACGGCAAGCCGAAGCTGCGCATCTGGTCGGCGGGCTGCTCGACCGGGCCCGAGCCCTATACGATCGGCATGTGCCTTTACGCGGCCTATCCCGATCTCAAGCGCTGGGACTTCAAGATCCTCGCCACCGATATCGACACCAATGTGCTCGCCAAGGCAGCCACTGGCGTCTACCCGGAAAGCGAGCTCAACGATTTGAGCGCCGAGCGGCAGCGCCAGTTCGAGCGCGTCGGCGACGGCACCGTGCGGGTGCCGATGGCGATCCGCTCACTGGTCTCGTTCAAGCCGCTCAACCTGATGACCGCCTGGCCGATGAAGGGGCCGTTCGACGCCATCTTCTGCCGCAACGTGGCGATCTATTTCGACAAGCCCACGCAGGGCGAGCTGTTCGGCCGCCTGGGCAAGCTGATCGTACCCGAGGGCTTCCTCTATATCGGCCACTCCGAAAATCTGGGGTCGGGCGGCGAAGGCTTCCGGCTGGTCGGCAAGACCATCTACCAATCCAAGTTCACGCAAAAGACGAGAGATGCAGCATGACCATCAAGGTGCTGATCGTTGACGATTCCGCCCTGATCCGTGAGGTGCTCAGCCGCACTCTGGGCAAGGATGGCGACATTCACGTGGTCGGCACGGCCGAAGATCCGATCGACGCGCGCGAGAAGATCAAGGCGCTCAACCCGGACGTGGTGACGCTCGATATCGAAATGCCCAACATGAACGGGCTGCAGTTCCTCGACAAGCTGATGCGCCTGCATCCGCTGCCCGTGGTGATGGTCTCGACCCTGACCACCAAGGGCGCGAGCGAGACGCTGCTGGCGCTGGAACTGGGCGCAGTCGACTTCGTCGCCAAGCCGAACGCCACGCTGGCCGGCGGGCTCGATGCCTTCGGCGAAAACCTGCGCCAGAAGGTGCGGGCGGCTTCCCATTCCGACGTCAAGTCGCGGCAGATGCGGGCGGTTGCCCCGGTGGTGGCGGTCCGCACCGCGGCGGCGCCGCATGGCTCGCTGATCGCCATCGGCGCATCGACCGGCGGCGTCGAAGCCATCCGCGTGGTGCTCTCGACCATGCCGACCGATTGCCCGCCCATCGTCATTGCCCAGCACATGCCCCCGGGCTTTACCTCGCGCTTTGCGGCGCGTCTCGACGAGGTCACTGACCTCAAGGTGGTCGAGGCCGAGGACCGCATGCCGCTCGAGAACGGCCATGCCTATATCGCCAAGGGCGACCACCACCTGCGCGTCGAGCGCTCGTCGGGGCAGCTCAAGTGCCGCCTGACGCAGGACGAACTGGCCTCGGGCCACCGCCCGAGCGTCGACGTGCTGTTCGAATCCGTCGCCAAGACCGTCGGGCCGATGGCCGTCGGTGCCATCCTCACCGGCATGGGCCGGGACGGAGCGCGGGGCCTCAAGCTGATGCGCGACGCAGGCGCCTACACGGTCGGGCAGAGCCAGGCTTCGGCGCTGGTCTACGGCATGCCGCGCGTGGCGTTCGAAGAGGGCGCGGTGATCGAGCAGGCACCGGTCGAAGGCATCACGGCGCGGCTCGCAGCGGCGCTGACGCGGATCAAGAGTGCCGCCTAATCCCACTCATTAGATTGAAGGATTGGTAACTGTTTTTGCCTAGGGTCGGATCTTGTGCGCGACCCAGTTTTTGTCGGGCAGCTAGAAGGCGAAGCGTATCCATGCCGAAGGCAAGTGCAGTCAGTGTTCTGATCGTCGATGACCAGCAGTCGATGCGGGGCATCTGTAAATACATTCTCGGACAGCTCGGGTTCACCAACATCATCGAGGCCAAGTCGGGCCGCGATGCCCTGGGCAAGCTCGAAAAGAGCAATGTCGACCTGATCATTTCCGACTGGAACATGGACGATATCGACGGGCTGACGCTGCTGCGCGTCATCCGCAAGCATCCCAAGACCCAGGCGATGCCGTTCATCATGGCGACCGGCCGTTCCGACAAGGAGCAGGTCAAGGAAGCGATCTCGTGCGGGGTGAACAACTACATCATCAAGCCGTTCGACGCGGCAACGATGAAGAAGCGCATCGAGGCGGTGATCGGCGCGCTGAGCTAAGCGCGATCGATTGCAGCGAGTTTGACGCGGCGCCCAGTGGGCGCCGTTGTTGTT
>DASWWF010000254.1:0-1914 GCA_036401035.1 Devosia sp. | reverse complement strand
GGCCCGAGCAGGCCGCGCTGGGCGGTCGTGCCATAGGGCAGCTTGCCGACCACCGGGCTGGACTCGTCCGCGGCCGGCTTGCCCTCGAAGAGATCGGCGGGCAGCACGGCGGTGGAGAGGTTCTTGAGCCAGGCCTGATCGACGATATCGCCGTTCCAGTGAGTAAAGAGGCTGACGCTATAGGCGCTGCCCATCAGCATGTCGAAATTGTCGGCCACGGCGTCGAATTTGAGACGGTGATAGACGTCCTGCCGAATGTCGAAGCGCGGCACGAGGTCGAGCACCATGCTGGTGACCACGCCCAGCGCGCCCAGATTGACCACGGCGCCATCGAAATCGGGCTCGCCGCGGCGGAAAGTGACGATGTCGCCCGACGCCGTGACGACATCGAGTGCGGCGACCGAGGAGGCGAGGTTCTTGTTGGCGTTCCCCGAGCCATGGATGGCAGTGGCGACGGCGCCCACCACGGTGAAATCGGGGATGGAGGCGAGGTTGAACAGCGCCCATCCGGCCGCTTCGAGTACCGGGCAGAGCTCGGCATAGGTGATGCCGCCATCGATGGTGACGGTACGGCTCGCGGCGTTGATCTCGATCCGGCGCGGGAGCGAGCGCAGCGAAATCAGCGCGCCGGGCGTGTCGCCGATGGCGTTGAACGAGTGCCGGGCGCCGATGGCGCGCACTTTCGTCGACTGCCGGACGATCTGCTGGACCTCTGCGACGCTGGCCGGAAAATGCGTGGAAAGTGCGCCGAAAGCGACATGCTCGGCCCAGTTGTGACTGATTGTGTTCATCGAAATTCCGTCCCTCGGGCATTTCACCCGTCGGCTTCTATAGACGGGCGGCGGGGGAGGGTGGCAAGAGCTTCCCGGGGACTTCCATCGTCGTTTTTCGATGGACAAGTTTGACCATTTGGTCAAAATATATCGCAGAGGGTTACACGGACGGTTCATCGGAGGGGTGACGTGCGATTTGGCTACAAGGCATCGGCCGAGCAATTTGCGCCCAGCCAGCTGATGGATTTCGCCGTGGAGGCGGAGCAGGCGGGCTTTGAGTCCGTCTGGGTGTCCGACCATTTCCAGCCATGGAAGCATACCGACGGGCACGCGCCCTTCGCCCCTGCCTGGATGGCCGCGGTGCTGGCGCGGACCGAAAAGGTCGTGCTCGGCACCTCGGTGCTGACCCCGACCTTCCGGCTGCATCCATCGGTCGTGGCGCATGCTTTTGGCACGCTGGGGGCGATGTTTCCCGGCCGGGTCATCCTCGGCGTCGGCACCGGCGAGTCGCTCAACGAAGTGCCGCCCACCGGCATTGTCTGGCCGGAACTGAAGGAGCGCTCGGCGCGCATGCGCGAGGCGATCAAGCTGATCCGCCAGCTCTGGACCGAGGATCGCGTCAGCTTCGAGGGTGAGTACTACAAGACCGTCAACGCCACGATCTACGACAAGCCGGCTAACCCGGTGCCAATCTATGTCGCCGCGGCCGGGCCGCTGAACGCCAAATATGCCGGCCGCGCCGGTGACGGCTTCATCTGCACGTCGGGCAAGGGCGCCGAACTCTATGTCGACGAACTGTTGCCCAATGTGAAGATCGGCCGCGAGGAATCGGCGCTCAAGGACCAGCCGTTCGAGCGGATGATCGAGGTAAAGGTGTCGTTCGACACCGATCCGGACCGGGCGCTGAACGACACCCGAAACTGGGCGGCCCTGTCGCTTTCGGCCGAGGAGAAGCATTCGGTGCAGGACCCGGCGGAGATGGAGCGCCTGGCCGACGCACTGCCGATCGAGCGCGTCGCCAAGCGCTGGATCGTCTCGTCCGATCCCGACGAGCATGTCGCGGCGATCAAGACCTATATCGATTATGGCTTCGACCACCTGGTGTTCCACGCGCCGGGCACGGACCAGAGCCGGTTCCTAA
>DASWWF010000253.1:0-3146 GCA_036401035.1 Devosia sp. | reverse complement strand
CGCCCTCGACCTCGCCCGCTTCTACAAGGAGTGGACAGACAAGTTCACGCTCTTCACCAACGGCGCCCAGGTCGACGACATCGTGCGCCAGGCTCTGGCCGAGATGAATGTCACCGTGATCGACGACACCATCATGGCGCTGGAACACGAGGGTGGCGACCTCCGCGCCGTCGCCACTGCCGATGGCAGCGTGCCGCTCGACGCGCTCTTCACCCACCCGCCGGCCCGCTTCACCACCAATATCGGCGTCGAGCTGGGCTGCGAGACCAAGCCCGGCGCCCTCGGCCCCATCTTCGTCACCGACGACTGGCAGGCCACCACCATCCCGGGCGTCTTCGCCGCCGGCGACATCGCCCGCCCCGCCCCCTCGGTCAGCTATGCCGTAGCCGATGGAGTGGCGGCGGGAGTGATGGCGCACCGATCATTGCTGGTGTGATGCTTCAGTCGGGTCTCCCTCCCCCTTGCGGGGAGGGGACAGGGGTGGGGGTGGATGGGCCGGAGACGCTGGGGATGGGTTCGATGTCTCGGACACAATCCCGATGCATGGGCTTCCCCCCACCCTGACCCTCCCCCGCAAGGGGGGAGGAGACACATCCGCCGGTGTTTGAGGCCGCTGGTGCAGTCGGGACTCCAGCGAGTCGGCGCGCTTCTTCAGCGCCGACCACCACTCAAGAGCGCTACTTCGATGGCCCCTTGAAAATGAAGAACGCCCCGAGCCCGATCAGCGCGAACCCCACCCCGTGGTTCCAGGTCAGCTTCTCGCCCAGCACGAACACCGCGAACCCCGCAAAGACCGTCAGGCTGATGACCTCCTGGATGGTCTTGAGCTCGGCCGCCGAATAGGTGCCGTAGCCGATGCGGTTGGCCGGCACCGCCAGCCAGTATTCCACCAGCGCAATCCCCCAGCTGATCATCACCACCACCCACATCGCCGCATGCGGGAATTTGAGGTGCCCGTACCAGGCGATGGTCATGAACACGTTCGAGGCGATCAGCATCAGGATCGGCAGCACGGCAGGCGACAGCAGGATGGCGGGCATGGTTCACCAGAATCAGCGGTTGATGCCCAGCAATCGCCCGCCTTGCGGCGCACCGCAAGCTCGGCCACACTGCCGCCAACCCCGAGGTCACCGCCATGCTGCGCCGCGCTTTGCTCGTCTCCGCCCTCCTGCTCGCCACCCCGGCTTTTGCCGCCGAACTCAAATGCGAGGGCGTTTTCGCCGCCGATTCCTCCGCCCAGCGTGTCGAGGAGACTTACGGCAAGGAGAATGTGATCACCGGCGAGTCGCCCGGCCCCGAGGGCTCCACCGTCATCGCCACCACGGTGTTCCCCAACGACCCGGCAAAGATGATGGTCTTCGGCTGGTGGGACGAGGAAAATCACCGCGATCTGAGCTATGTCGATATCCCCGATGGCGACAATGTCGCCGGTCTCCACGACGGCATGACCGTCAAGGAGGTCGAGGCCCTCAACGGCGAAGCCTTCACCATGACCGGCTTCTGGTGGGATTACGGCGGCTATGCCAGCTTCCAGTCCGGAAACCTCTCCTCTATCCCCGGCGGCTGTTCCCTCTCGGTCAGCTTTCAGCCCGATGACAGCATCGTCACCGACGGCATCGACCTCGACCCCATTTCCGGCGACCGCGAGGTCCCCTCGGCCGAACCCCTGCTCGAAAAGCTCAACGTCCGCGTCGACTCCGTCACTATCGGCTACCCCTATCCGGGCCTCGAGGAAGAGATGACGGAAGACGCCGCCCCCGAGGAAGACACCCGCGGTTGACCACGCCCCCCTCGGCGGCGTAACACTGACCTCACGTTGGTTCCCCGACCCCGTTTGGGCGAAGGGATCAAAAGGGAACACGGTGCGGCGTACCCATCAGGGACCAAATCCGTGGCTGCCCCCGCAACTGTAAGCGGCGAGTGCCTGCGACTAAGCCACTGGGAAACCCGGGAAGGCCGCAGAACACAGTGACCCGTGAGCCAGGAGACCTGCCAGCGCGAACCGGGCAAAACGCCCATTTTCATCCGCACGGAGGGTGCAGGTATATGAATACTCAGGTCCAGGCGACCACCAGCGTCGCCAGTCTTTCTCTGTCTCAGCGTCTCGTTGCCGGGGTGCTCGCGCTGTTCATCGGCTTCGTGCTGATCGGCGGCGTCGGCTTTGCCAACGACATGGCCGTGCACAATGGCGCCCACGACACGCGCCACGCCCTCGGCTTCCCCTGCCACTGACGGCAGCGCTCCAGAGATAGACGAGACATCGATGAAACTTTTCCAGCGAATCTTCTTCGCTGCGGTCCTTGCCGGGCTCGCAGCCGGCCTTGCCATGAGCGCCCTCCAGCAGTGGAAGGTGACCCCGCTCATCCTCGCCGCCGAAACCTTCGAAACCGCCGAACCCGCGGCCGACCACGCGCACCCCGAAGGCACCGCGCCGCATTCCCATGATGACGCAGCCGCCACCGGCGATCACCATCATGACGAAGACGCCTGGGCCCCGCAGGATGGGATCGAACGCACCTTCTATACCGTCCTCGCCAATGTCCTCGGCTGCATGGGTTTTGCCCTGCTGCTCGCCGCCACCTCGGTGCTGCTCGGCCTGCCCATCACCGCCGCCAATGGCGTAATCTGGGGCATCGGCGGCTTCGTCGCCTTCCAGCTTGCCCCGGCCCTCGGCCTCGCCCCCGAACTGCCCGGCATGCCGGCCGCCGAACTCGGCGCCCGCCAGCTCTGGTGGTGGGGCGCGGCACTCGCCACCGGCGCCGGCTTCCTGATCGTGGCAAAACTCCGCAACTGGACCGGCATCGGCATCGCCGCCGTGCTGCTGCTCGTGCCCCACATCATCGGCGCGCCGCAGCTCAGCGGCGACCACGCCTCGGCCGTCCCCGCCCATCTCGCCACCGAATTCGCCGCCGCGGCTCTGGCTGCCGGCGCGCTGTTCTGGCTCACCGTCGGCCCGCTGCTCGGTTACCTCACCGAACTCTTCGCCCGCCGCGAAGCCACCGCCCTCAAGGGAGTCCACGCATGACCACGACCGCCGAACTCGCCAGTTCGAAGATCCCCGTCACCGTCATTACCGGCTTCCTCGGCGCCGGCAAGACCACGCTGGTCCGCCACCTCCTCGCCCATGCCAAGGGCAAGCGCATCGC
>DASWWF010000252.1:0-3059 GCA_036401035.1 Devosia sp. | reverse complement strand
TGCGCCAGCCGGCTGGCGACGCCGGTCATGGCCTTGAGCGGACGGGTGACGCGCAGCATCAGCACGGCGACGAGAGCGCCCAGGCCGACCGCCGCGATCCCCAGCGCGATGAGGCCATTGGTGACCTGCTGGGCGATGATGCCGGGGCGGTGGATGGAGACATCCCAGACCATGGCGAGGGCGCCGCTGAGCGTACGGTCCTTGCCGAAATATGCCGGGAAGGCGGCGATGTGATAGCCGCCCTCGGTGACGGTCGCCAGCGCTTCGGTTTTCAGCGCTTCGCCGGCAATGGCGATGGCGCGATCGGTCAGCGCCGCGTTCTCGCCGAAGCTGAGGATGGAGGCGCCGTTGCGATCGACGCCGCCACCGGCGACGAAGCCGAAATCGGCGTCTTCGGTGTAGCCGGTGAAGGCGGCCGTGACCGTATCGACCTTGTTGAAGCGCAGATTGCCCGAGAACTGCTTGCTCAGGAGCATGATCATCTCGTTCTGGCGGTCGACCAGCGTCTTTTCGACGCTCGCCATGTTGCTCGAGGCCGAGAGCCAGAGCGTGAGGCCAACCACGATGGCCATGGTGGCCGCCACCGGGATGAGGATCGACGGGGTGAGGGTGAGCCTGAACTTCATTCGCTGGTCCTTCTGGCCGTGGATGAGTGCGGCGCGCCGCTTAGAGAATTGCGAGATCGACGCCGACCGTGATGGCGCCGATCGGCACCCCGGCTGCGTCAACGATGGGGAGGCTGACCTGGCTCTGGAAGGTCTGGGTCGACTCGTCTTCCTCGATCTCGCCGATATGGACGGCGGCCGCTCCCTTGCCGAAGCTTTCGGTGAACTTGTCCTCGTCGCCCTGCCAGTAGTCGGAGGTGATGGTGGACTGAGCGACGTTGAGCCCCTTGGCATCCATCACGAAGATCTCGGTGAAGAGCCCCTCAGCTTCGGTCTGCACCTGCCCGAGATAGGCCGAGGCCGCGTTGCCCAGCGTCGCATCGATGAGCGGATGAGCCGGAGCGTCCACCTCGGCGCGCCACTGCTTGTCGAGGGTGTCAATCCTGGCGGCGTCGTAGCCGGCGGTGAGCTTGTTCTGCGCCTCGATGGCGGCGATCACCTGCGGGTTCTGCGCCGCGGCCTTGATCTGCGCCTCGCCGAGCGCCTTGAGCCGGTCGGCATATTCATTGTCCTGGCCCAGAGCTGAGCTGGCCAGCGAAGTTATCGCGACGGCGAGGGCGAGTAGGCACGGAAGTCGTTTCGGCATAGCGACAGCATCCGAGTCGGCAGCCGGCGTCGAAGGGATGTCGCCGCGGCGCGGTTTATTGTCGAAGCAAGCCGCCACGCGAGAATACTGGGTCTGCCGCACACCAAGGTGCGGTGACAACGACCGATATGACCGGCCGGCCCGAGCGTGACAGATTGCATTCCCCGCCCGACACTTGGCCGAAGATGCTTAATCATCGGTAAAACTGGGACAATTACGAGCAGATGTGAACGCCGGTGCGCCCAGAAAGCACAAAAGGCGTCCCAGAGGACGCCTTTTCAGGAGGTGCCGATACGAAGAACTCAGTGCGCGACGGCGGTCGAAGCGGATTCGAGCAGCAGATTGCGCCAGGCGTCGATCTCGGACTGGAGCCGCATCTGCTCTTCGGCAGTGGCGGCGGCTTCGAGCGCGGTCATGCCCGAGGCGATCAGCCCTTCGATTTCGTCGCGCTTGAACTCGACCACCGGACGCGCCTCTTCGGCGAGAATGGTCAGCCCTTCGGGCGATACGTCGGCAAAGCCGCCGCGGACATAGTAGACGTGGCTGACGCCCGCATTGTCCTCGACGGTGATGAAGCCCGGCTTGAGCGTCGTCATCAGCGGCGCATGCTCGCCGAGCACGGTGAAGTAGCCGTCGGCGCCCGGCACCACGACCGACTTGACGGTCTCGGAGATGACGAGCCGCTCCGGCGAGACGATTTCGAGCTTGGTGCCTTCGGCCATGTTCAACTAGCGAATAGCGAATAGCGGGTAGCGAACAGTCTTCGCCACGTTATCTATCCCTATTCGCTACTCCTTTTTTCGCTATTCGCTTCGGTTAGGCGGCGGCGGCCAGCTTCTGGGCCTTCTTGACCGCGTCCTCGATGGTGCCGACCATGTAGAAGGCGGCTTCGGGGAGGTGGTCGTACTGACCGGCGACGAGGCCGGCAAAGCCCTTGATGGTGTCTTCGAGCGCCACGAACACGCCCGGAGTGCCGGTGAAGGCCTCGGCCACGTGGAACGGCTGGCTCATGAAGCGCTCGACCTTGCGGGCGCGCGCCACGGTGAGCTTGTCCTCTTCGGAAAGCTCGTCCATGCCGAGGATGGCGATGATGTCCTGGAGCGCCTTGTAGCGCTGCAGGATCTGCTGCACGGCGCGCGCGGTGTTGTAGTGCTCTTCACCAACAATGTTGGCCGAGAGCATGCGCGAGGTCGAGTCCAGCGGGTCCACGGCCGGGTAGATGCCCTTCTCGGAGATGGCGCGGTTCAGCGTCGTCGTCGAGTCGAGGTGGGCGAACGAGGTCGCCGGCGCCGGGTCGGTCAAGTCGTCGGCGGGCACGTAAATGGCCTGCACCGAGGTGATCGAACCCTTGTTGGTGGTGGTGATGCGGTCCTGCAGCGCACCCATGTCGGTGGCCAGCGTCGGCTGGTAGCCCACGGCCGAAGGAATACGGCCGAGTAGAGCCGACATTTCGGCGCCCGCCTGGGTGAAGCGGAAGATGTTGTCCACGAAGAACAGCACGTCCTGGCCTTCGTCGCGGAAGTGCTCGGCGACGGTGAGACCCGACAGAGCCACGCGAGCGCGGGCGCCCGGCGGTTCGTTCATCTGGCCGAACACCAGGGCGCACTTGGAGCCGGCAGCCGTGCCGCCATTCTCCTTGGGGTCCTTGTTCACGCCCGATTCGATCATTTCGTGGTAGAGGTCGTTGCCCTCGCGGGTACGCTCACCCACCCCGGCGAACACCGAGAAGCCGCCCTTCTCGATGGCGGCGTTGCGGATGAGCTCCTGGAGGAGAACGGTCTTGCCGACGCCGGCGCCGCCGAACAGGC
>DASWWF010000251.1:0-9142 GCA_036401035.1 Devosia sp. | reverse complement strand
GCCACCGGGCCACCGAAGCTGGTGAGCCCGAGGACGAGGAAGGCGAGGAAGACTTCGGCAACGGTTCCGCGGCGGGTGGTGTCGGTCATGCCTGGATGCGTGCCGCAGGTGGCAGTCACAATCAAGGTGGCTGGTGCATGTGTCACCCCCACCCACCATGCTTCGCATGGTCCCCCCTCCCCACAGGGGGGAGGGAGATGGAGGTGCCGGTGGCGGGTTCCGCTACTGCGTCACCTTGGCTGTGCGGCCGTAGACCAGGAGCATGACGATGATGACGAGGCCGTAGATGATCTGGCGGCCGGCTTCGGGCATCTGGGCGATCGAGAGCACGGAGTTGAGCAGGACGATCAGGATGACGCCCACCAGTGTGCCGATGAAACGGCCGCGGCCGCCGAGGATGTTGGTGCCGCCGATCACTACCGCGGCGATGGCGGGGAGCAGGTAGGCGTTGCCCATGCCCTGGTAGGCCTTGTTGGAATAGCCGGCGAGCAGCATGCCGGCCGAGGCGGCGCAGAGGCCTGAGATGACGAAGGCGCCGACGATGACCCAGCGGGTCTTGATGCCGGAGAGATAGGCGGCAGCCTCGCGGTTGCCGGTGGCGTAGATGGCCTTGCCGAAGGCGGTGCGCGAGAGGATGGCCGCAATGACGATGGAGATCGCCGCCCAGACGAAGACCGCGACCGGGACGCCGAGGATCTTGTCGGCGGCGAGGTAGCGCATCAGGTCGGTCGCCGTATCCTGAGGGGCGAAGCCACCGGTATGGGCCACCATCAGGCCGCGCATCACCGAGTCGACGCCGAGGGTGAAGATCATCGACGGGATGCGCAGATAGGCGACGCCGAAGCCGTTGACGAGGCCGACGATCAAGCCGATGGCGAGGCCGGTGGGGATGGCGCCGGGACCGCCGATGGTGGTCGCCATCATGGCGGCGGCGGTCATGGTCCAGGGTACGGAGAGATCGATGTGGCCGAGCAGGATCACCGTCATCATGCCGCAGGCGACGATGCCGAGGAAGGCGCCGGTCTGGAGTTGCGTCAGCAGGTAGTTCGGGGTCAGCAGCGGCGCGGTGCCCAGGGTCGAGAGCGTATAGGCCGTGCCGGCAGCGAGGATCACCAGCACGAAGCCGGCGGCGATGACGATCGGCAGATCGTCGGACTTCAGGCGGGGAAAGGAGAGAGCATTGGCCATGTCGTTACCTGAAGAGTTCGAGACGGTTCTTGACGCGCAGCGCCCGCACGGCGCCGAGGCTGACGGCGAGCAGCAGCACGATGCCTTCGACCAGCGGCTGGAGCAGCGGATCGATCGAGAGGATGCGGAAGTAGAACGAGATGGCGCGGAGGATCAGCGCGCCGATCAGCGCGCCGATGGCCGAACCGATGCCACCCAGCAGCGATACGCCACCCAGCACCACCGCGGCGATGGAGTTGAGCGTATAGGCGCCGGCCTGGGGGATGTCGGCATTGCCCGAGCCGGTCTGGATGGCGAGGTAGAGGCCGGCGCAACCGGCGAAGAAGCCGGCCAGAGTGAAGGCCCAGAGCTTGGCGCGGTTGATCGGCAGGCCGGACATGTAGGCGGCGCCTTCGGACGAGCCGATGGCATAGAGCGTGCGGCCGGTGACGGTGCGCTTGAACGGCACCCAGACCAGCAGCGCGACGAGGATCATGATCAGCAGCGGCACGGGGAACCAGGCGATGGGCTGGAACCAGGCCGCCTCGCCATCGTCGAAGAGATGATAGGTCTCGGCCACGTCGCGCAGCGAGTTGGTGGCGGCCCAGTTGAGATCGAGGTCGATGTCGCCGCCGGGCTTGGGACGGATCAGCAGCGCCAGGCCAATGGCGACGGCGCCGGTCGCCAGCGTGGCGATGATGGGCTGCAGGCGGCCATAGACGATGATCAGGCCGTTGACGAGGCCGAAGGCGGTGCCGGAGGCCAGCGTGACGATGCAGCCGAGCACGATCTGCCAGGGATCGCCGGTAACCAGCACGCTGGCGATGCAGGAGGTGAGGGTCATCACCGCGCCGACCGAGAGGTCGAGCCCACCCATCAGCACCGTCACGGCCTGCGCCATGGCAACGAAGGCGAGGGCGACGGACTCGTTGGTGTTGGCGATCAGGAGGTTGGTGGAAAAGCCCTTGGGGTGGATGAGGTTGTAGACGATGTAGAGCACGGCCAGGAGCGCGATGGCGCCATAAAAGCCGCGGTTCTGGTTGATCGAGGTCATCAGCGCCGAGGCCCGGGGCTGGCTGGTCATGGTCACGGCGCTCATCAGTGGACCGCCTCCGGCGCGGTGATGTTGAGGGCGGCGGAGACGAGCGCTTCTTCGGTGATGGCGCTGCCGGTGAGTTCGGTGACGATGCGGCCGTCGTACATCACGGTGACGCGGTCGCAGCAGCCGATGAGCTCGGCATAGTCGGTGGAGTAAAACAGGATGGCGCGGCCCTCGTCGGCCAGTTCGCGCATCAGGCGGTAGAGTTCCTGCTTGGTGCCGACATCGATGCCGCGGGTGGGATCGTTGAGGAGGATGATCTCGGGCTGGGTCATCAGCCACTTGGCGATCACCACCTTCTGCTGGTTGCCGCCCGAGAGGGTGGCGACGGCATCCTCGGGCCTGTTGACCTTGATCTGCAGCTTCTTGATCGCGTCATCGACGGCAGCCTTCTCCTTACCCGGGTCGATGAAGGGCCCGACAGAGACGCGGTCGAAGCTGGCGGCGAGGAGATTGTCGGAGATGGACATGGGCAGCATCAGGCCCTCGGTCTTGCGATCCTCGGGCACCAGCGCGATGCGGTTGGCGCCGCCCTTGGCGTCGGCGGGCGAGTTGGTGAGGCCATTGGCATTGCCGACGGTGACCTTGCCCTCGACGCCACGGAGGACGCCGAAGAGCGCCAGCAGCAGTTCCTTCTGGCCCTGGCCGTCGAGACCGCCGAGGCCGACGATCTCGCCCTTTCCGACAGAGAGGGAGACGCCGTTGAGCCGGTTCTCCCAGCGGAGGTTATCAACCACCAGATGCGGGGCGTTCGGCTTGACGCGCACGGGCTTGGGCGGGAACTGATGCTCGACCTCGCGGCCGATCATCAGCTTGACGATGTCGTTCTGGCTGCGGGCGCCCTTGTCGAAGGTCTCGATGTGGCGGCCGTTGCGGAACACCGAGAGGCGGTCGCAGAGGGCTTCCACTTCGTGCATGCGGTGCGAGATGAACAGCATGCCGACGCCCTGCTGCTTGAGTTCGCCGAGCACGCCATAGACGGTTTCGACGTCGCGGCTGGTGAGCGCGGAGGTGGCCTCGTCGAGGATCAGCAGTTTCGGGTCCTTGCCCAGCGCCTTGGCGATCTCGACCATCTGGCGGCGGCTCAATGAGAGGTCGCGGATGAGGGCGCGCGGATCGACATCCTCGCAATGGATGCGGGCGAGCAGTTCCTCGGCGCGCAGGCGCTGCGCCTTGCGGTCGATCATGCCGAGCCGGCGCGGCGGATCGGATATGGAGATGTTGTCGGCGACAGTGAGATCGGGGAGCAGCGAGAGCTCCTGGAAGACGCAAACGATGCCGGCCTTGGCCGAGTCCGAGGGTTTCGAAAAGCGCTGCGGCTGGCCGCCGACGGTCAGCGTGCCGCTATCGGGCTGGACGACGCCGGACATGATCTTGATGAGCGTGGATTTGCCCGCGCCGTTTTCGCCCAGGATGGCGTGGATGGAGCCCTGGCTGCAGGCGAAATCGACGCCTTCGAGTGCGCGGGCGCCCGAGAAGAATTTCGAGATGCCGCTCAATTCGGCAAATGGCTGAGACATGAAAAGCTTCCCCCAAGCCTTCAATGCCAGCTCGGGCCGGCACCATGAGAGTCGGAAACAGGCGTTCGAGCGGCGGCGCCGAGCGGGGGCCCGGCGCCGCCTGGTCGACATGGGATTACTTCACGTCAGCTTCGGTCTGGGCCATGATGGCCGGGCCGGAGATATTCACGCCGCAGGGCGGGAATTCGTTCACGGTGAAGAAGTTGTCCGGCAGATCGGTCCAGAAGTTCTCACCGTCCTTGAGCTGGGTGTAGTCGACGGACGGCAGCGGCACCGAGATGAGCTGGGGCATCGGGTTGCCTTCGAGGGCGGCGATCGCCGCCTTGATCGAGATGGCGACGAGGCCCGGCGACTGGCCGATCGAGAGTCCCTTGAGGCCCTCGCCCGAGTGCTTGGCGACGAGCTTGCGGAAGCCGTTTTCGGCCTCGCCACCCACCGGCACGAAGGGATGCTTGGCATCGATCAGCGCCTGCACGGTGCCGGTCGAGCCGCCCTGGGTGATGACGGCGTCGAACTGGCCATGCACGGCGAGAGCGTCGGCGGTCACCTTCTGGGCGGTGCCGTCGTCCCAGTTGCCGACGACCTGGACGATCTCCCAGGGTCCGCCGGTCTTGTCGAACTCTTCGTGGATGCCGATCGAGCGGTCACGGTCCACCGAGTTGCCGGCGAGGCCGCGGACTTCGAGGATCTTGCCCGAGGTCTTGTTGATGGCCTGGAGTTCCTTGAGCACGAAGCGGGCCCACTGGCGGCCCATTTCGAGCTGGTCCTCGTTGACCTGGATCACCGCGTCGGTGTCGAGCACGTTGTCGAACGGCACGAGCACGACGTTCTCGCGGTCGGCGAGGCGGATGACGCGGTCGAAGCCTTCGGGCGAGACGGCGATCATGACGATGGCGTCATAGCCCTGGTTGATGAAGTCCTCGATGGCGCCCAGCTGCGCCGGGGCGTCGGTGCCGGTCGAGACCACCTTGAACTCGGCGATCTTGTCCTTGACGGCCGGGTCCTCGACATAGGCCTTGGCGGTCTTGATCATCTGGATGCGCCAGGTGTTGCCGACGAAGCCGTTGACCACCGCGATGCGGTAGGGGCCGTCCTGCTTCTCCCACTGCAGGTATTTGGTGTCGGCCGACCAGGGCGCGAAGCAGGCTGGATCGGCGCCGGGGCCGGCGACCACTTCGGGGCCGGCGAAAGTCGGGGTGGCGAAACTGGTGGTCATCATCAGGCCGGCGAGCGCGGCTGATGCTATGCGTAGTGCCTTCATTGTCTCCTCCCAGAGAACTTCGAAAGATACTTGCAGTCACCGTTCGATGAGCCGCCGCGGGTTTCGCCCCTCCTCCTCGAGTGGCGTCCGGCGGGCGGATCATCCTCTATGTGGCCCGAAGGCCTGATCCGGCGCCCGGCGGGCGCCGAAACTCGACGAATCCTCCTTACGTCGGCGGCGCGTCCTTGAAGAGCGCGAGGCCGGCTTCGAGATGCATGGTCATGCGGTATTGGTAGGCGATGCGGTTGCGCGCCTCGAGCGCGTCGACGATGGCGGCGTGCTCGGCAAAGTTCTCGCCGCCGAATTTACGGCGGCTGACACCGTTTTCCATGATCCGGAGCATGACCGGCTTCATGATGCGGTACATTTCGTTGATCTGGCGGTTGTCGAGGATGGCGACGAGGCGCGAGTGGAAGCGGAAATCCTGCAGGGCGGCGCGTTCGGCGGTCTCTTCGGTCTGCATGGCGTCGTTGATGGCGCGCAGCGCGGCGATGTCCTCGGCGGTGGTGCGCTGGAACAGGATGTCGAGCGAGCCGACCTCGATCAGCGACCTAAAGCCTTGCGTATCAAGGAAAGTTTCGCGGCTCAGCTCAAGTGTATTGAAGGAATAGAGGTCGAAGACCGCGTCCATGCGGCGGTCGATGATGACCGCGCCGACCTTGGGACGGACGTCGACGACGCCGTAGGTCTTGAGGATGCGCATGGCTTCGCGGACGGTGTTGCGGCTCGAGGAGAACATTTCGCAGAGCTCGCGCTCGGACGGGAGCTGGTCGCCGACGCCCAAATTGCGCTGATCGATCAAGGCCTTGATCTCGCCGACGAGATTTTCGACGGCAGAATCCGTCAGGTGCACGCTGGGCCCCTCGGTGCTGCGTAACGTCGATTTTCTAACCAGCGGAACAACATTGTCCCTCGCCATGGTCGCCTCGGCGCGGTTGGGTAGAGCAGATTGTGGAAGACCCCTCGGTCCCGTATTTGTAGGACCAGTTCGACGCTATTGGCTGAAGTCAGATGAGTCAAGTCTGCGAAAATCGGCCGAAATCGCCGGTTCTGTGTGACAACAACCGGAACTGGTCCAACAAATAGGGCAGGGGCCATGACCAGTATCTCCGCTGGGCGAGGGCCCGCAGAGCATCGAATGAAGGCATGCTAACATGTCAGCTAATATTAGGCCAGAGCGACTGGTGGCTGTGGATAAGCCCGAAAGTCCAATGCTGGGCGTCGCCATGAGTGTCGTGGTGCATCAGCGCGGACCATGAACTTCTGTCAGTCGACGGTCAGCCTGGTGTCACTGGAGGGAGCGGAGCCGGATTTTCGTCGGCCGGCGGTGGTGCAGAGCCCAGGCCACGGGCGCGGAGAAGCGCCCAGAGGGTGGTGGTGACGATGAGCGTGGCGATGATGACGGCGATGGCGATCGGGTGCAGGAAGCCGAGGATCAGGAAGGCGGCGATGGCGGTGCCGAGGCCGGCAACGATCAGGGTCAGCTGCAGGTTGACATACTTGAGCGCGGCGGCGGGTACGCGGAGCAAGATGAAGGCGGTCGAGGCCGGGATGAAGCCGTAGAGCAGAGCGAAGAGGCCGCTGAAGACGAGCATGAAGGGCAGGCCGGTGAGATCGAAGCGGTGCTCGATGATCGAGACCAGCAGGTGGAAGCCCAGCATGGCGAGTGCGCCGCTGACGGCGGGGACGACGCCGGCAGTGAAGCCATAGAGCATGGCCCATTCGCCGCCGGTGAAGCTGAGGCGCTTCCAGGCACGCAGGTCGTCGATGAGAATGCGCAGCGGGTTCATGGCGGCGGATAGACACGCCGGCGGCTGAACGCTGCCTGAAACGAAAAGGGCACCATAGGGTGCCCTTTGCAATTTTGTTCTTGCTGACTTTACCCCCACCCAGCTCCGCCAGGCGCGTGGCGCCAAGCTGCGCTGCCCTCTCCACAAGGGGGAGGGAGGGGTGTGGGGTATCAGCCCTTGTAGGCGTAGGTCTTCTGCTGCTGCTCGCCGAGGCCTTCGATGCCCAGCTTCATGGTCTGGCCCGGCTTGAGCCAGACCGGCTCGGGCTTCTGGCCCATGCCGACGCCCGGAGGGGTACCGGTGGTGATGATGTCACCGGGCTGCAGGCTCATGAACTGGCTCAAGTAGGCGACGATGTGGGCGACGCCGAAGATCATGGTCTTGGTCGAGCCGTCCTGATAGCGCTTGCCATCGACTTCGAGCCACATCTTGAGGTTCTGGACATCCTTGACCTCGTCCTTGGTGACGAGCCAGGGGCCGATCGGGCCGAAGGTGTCGGCCGATTTGCCCTTGGTCCACTGGCCGCCACGTTCCTGCTGGAAGTTGCGTTCGCTGAGGTCGTTGACGACGCAATAGCCGGCCACATAGTCCAGCGCGTTCGCCTCGTCGATATACTTGGCTTCCTTGCCGATGACGACGCCGAGCTCGACTTCCCAGTCGGGTTTGAGCGTGTTCTTGGGCAGCTCGACATTGTCGTTGGGCCCGATGATGGCGCTGGTGGCCTTCATGAACAGGATCGGCTCGGCCGGGATGGCGGCGCCGGTCTCGGCGGCGTGGTCGGCATAGTTGAGGCCGATGCACATGAACTTGCCGACATTGCCGACGCAGGGGCCGATGCGCGAGGCCTTGTCGAGCACGGGCAGGCTGCCGTGGTCGGCGCCCTTGATCTTGGCCAGGCCTTCGGCGCTGATCGACGCGCCATTGATGTCGGACACCACGGACGAGAGGTCGCGATAGGTGCCGTCGGTATGCAGGATGGCGGGCTTTTCGACGCCCTTGGCGCCGACGCGCAGAAGTTTCATGGAGGTCTCCTCAAAGCATATTGGGCCGGTGCATAGACGCGCGGGTGGGCGCGCGTCGAGGCCGACAATGGTCGAAGTGGTTCGGTTCGGCCGATTTATTGCGGGCGGATGATGCCCTTCTTGAGCAGGATATTGCCATAGAGCCGGCGTTCGCCGGTCTGGATGATGGCATAGGCGCCCTCGACGCGATCGTAGAAGGCGAAGCGTTCGAGCAGGGTCAGTTTCATGTCCGGCTCGTATTTCTTGACGATCTTGTCGAAGTCCTTGTGGGTGGCCTCGCGCTTTTTGGGATCGCCGACGACTTCCATGCCGATGGCCTGTTCATCGACGAAGGTGTCGAGCGGCATGACGGTGAGCACGGCCTCGAGCACTTCGGTGGCAGTGAGGCCATCGAGGCGGATCAGCGTCGGGCCCGAGCTGTCGCCCGGGAAGTTTGCATCGACGATGGCAATCTCGTCGCCATGGCCCATGGCGCGCAACGTGTAGAGCAGCTCCGGCCCGAGGATCGGGGGGATGTTTTTGAGCATGGGGGTCTCCGAAGAAGCGAGTGGCGAGTAGCGAATAGTGAGTAGCGAGTAGCGAGTAGCGACGGGGTCTCAGTCGGGTCTCCCTCCCCCTTGCGGGGAGGGGACAGGGGTGGGGGTGGATGGGCCAGTGACGTTGGCGCGAGGCAGGTGCTCGAGGACACAACCCGGGCTCCCGTACCCCCCACCCTGACCCTCCCCCGCAAGGGGGGAGGTGACACTCCGGCCGGTGTTTATTGCCCTGGATTCCCGCCTGCGCGGGAATGACGGCGGATGGAATGGTGGCTGAGCCTCCTACCCGAACGGGAACGTGGCGTAGGTGGGGTCGTCGCGGAGGGATTGGCCGTCGGCGAAGAGTTCGGTGCGGTCGGCGGCGAAGGCGATGAGTTCGGCCATGACCGAGTCGATATGGGCGCGCATGGCGGTGGAGGCGCTGGCGGCGTCGCCGGCGGCGATGCCGTCAAGGATCGCCTGGTGCTCGGCAATGGTCACTTCGAGGCGGCGCGGGGTGAGGATCAGGCGGCGGGCGCGGTCGAGATTGGCGCGGGTATTCTCGATCACGCCCTTGACCTTGGTGAAGCGCATGTCGCCGAAAATGATGTCGTGGAACTCGATGTCGCGTTCGTGGAAACCGTATTGATCGTCGATCTCGGCGGCGGCGCGCTGGTAGCTCATGTTGCGCTGCAGCGTCTCGACCAGTTCGGGGCTCGGGTTGCCGGTGACGACGCGCACCGCTTCGGCCTCGAGCGCCTTGCGGAT
>DASWWF010000250.1:0-3267 GCA_036401035.1 Devosia sp. | reverse complement strand
TCTTGAGCCGGTCAGCCAGTTGCCGCGCCATCTCGAGGCTGCCCGATTTCACCGAAAAGCTGAGCAGGCCCGAGAAATTGCGCATCTGCGCCTTGGCCAGTTCGTGCTGCGGGTGGCGGACCGAGCCGGGCCACAGCGTCTTCCGCACTTTGCTGTGCTGAGCCAGAAAATCCTCGACCAGCCGGGCGTTGCTCTCGTGCCGCGCCATGCGCAGCGGCAGCGTCTCGATCCCGCGAAGGATCAGGTACGCCGAAAACGGCGACAGCGCGGCGCCCAGATGGATGAGGCCGTCCCTGCGGAGCGCCGCGATGCGGTCGCCCTTGCCGATGACGGCGCCGCCCAGCGCATCGCCATGGCCGCAGAGATATTTGGTCAGCGAGTGGATGACATAATCGGCCCCGAGCGCGATCGGCTTGGTGCCGATGGGTGTGGCGATGGTCGAATCCACCGAGAGCTCGGCGCCATAGACATGCGCCACCTCGGCAATGGCGGCGATGTCGGTAAGCTTGAGGATCGGGTTGGCCGGCGTCTCGATATGCACCAGTTTCGTGTTCGGCCGCATCGCGGCCGCCACCTGCTGCGGGTCGGAGGTGTCGACACTGGTGACCGTGATGCCCGAGCGCGGCAGCTGGTGATGGGCATACTCGGCGACGCCGGCGTAACAGACTTCCGACAGCACCAGATGGTCGCCAGCCTGCAGCCGGTCATGGAACAAGGCCGTCACCGCGGCCATGCCGGTCGCAAAGGTCACCGCCGCTTCGGCCTGCTCCAGCGCCGCGAGCCGGGCTTCGAGCAGTTCGAGCGTCGGATTGCTCCAACGGGAATAAAAGTGCGGCGCGTCGGCCTTGAGGTCGCTGGCCGAAAAGCCGACGGCGTCGGGGTGGGTATAGAACGTGGTCGACAGCACCGGCGCCTCGGCCACGGGCTGCCCCAGCACCCGCCGTCCCTCCCCGGCATGAAGGGCAATCGTGGCGTCATCGGAATTATCGTTCTGGGGCATGGCCGTATCTCTCAGTCGGGAATCCTCCCCGTTTTGCTGGGAGGGGGACCGCCGGAAGGCGGAGGAGGGGACGCCGCAAGCACCGGCGCAAGGTGCACCCCCCTTCACCACGCTATGCGTGGTCCCCCTCCCCCGCAAGCGGTGGAGGATTCCCGACTAATGGACCCCGGCGGACATCCGGTGTATTCACCCGACCATGACCGACACGCCGAAAAAGCTCTTCATCAAAACCTATGGCTGCCAGATGAACGTCTACGATTCCGATCGTATGGCGGATGCGCTGGCGCCGCACGGCTATCAGCCGACCCAGGTGATGGAAGACGCGGATCTGGTGGTGCTTAACACCTGCCACATCCGCGAAAAGGCCTCCGAGAAGGTGTTTTCCGAACTCGGCCGCCTGCGGGAAATCCGTAACGAGCGCGAGGCCACGGGCGGCACGACCTTCAAGATCGGCGTCGCCGGCTGCGTGGCTCAGGCCGAGGGCGACGAGATCGTCCGCCGCGCCAAGGGCAATGTCGACCTGGTGTTCGGGCCGCAAAGCTACCACCGCCTGCCGGACCTCTTGAAGCGCACCGGCAATGGCGCCGTGGTGGTCGATACCGACTTTCCGGACGAGGACAAATTCGCCCATCTGCCGGCGGCCAGGAAGGAAGTGACGGCGGCGCGCGGCCTGACGGCGTTCCTCACCGTGCAGGAAGGCTGCGACAAGTTCTGTTCGTTCTGCGTGGTGCCCTATACGCGCGGCGCAGAAGTATCGCGGCCGGTGGAGCAGGTGCTGGCGGAAGCCCGTAACCTCGCCGACGCCGGCGTGCGCGAGCTGACGCTGCTCGGGCAAAACGTCAATGCCTACCATGGCTTGGACGCGAGGGGCCGCACGGTCGGCCTGGGCGAGCTCTGCGCGCGGCTGTCCGAGATCGAGGGTCTGGCGCGCATCCGCTATACCACCAGCCACCCGCTCGACATGACCGACGAGTTGCTCGAGGCCCATCGCGACCTGCCGGCGCTGATGCCCTATCTGCACCTGCCGGTGCAGTCTGGCTCGGATCGCATCCTCAAGGCCATGAACCGGCGCCACACCCGCGCCGACTATATGAATGCCATCCAACGCATTCTGAACGTCAAACCCGACATGGCCCTGTCGGGCGACTTCATTGTTGGCTTCCCGGGCGAGACCGACGCCGATTTCGAAGACACGCTTTCGATCGCGGCAGAGGTCGGCTACGCTTCGGCCTATACGTTCAAGTACTCGATCCGCCCCGGCACGCCGGGCGCCACCATGGACCAGCAGGTCGACGAAGCGGTGAAAACCGAGCGCCTGCTGCGACTTCAGGACCAGATCACCACGCAGATGCGCGACTTCGGCAAATCCGTCGTCGGCCGCACCCTGCCGGTGCTGATCGAGAAAAAGGGCCGCCAGGCTGGTCAGATCGGCGGGCGGTCCCCATATCTGCAGGCGGTGCATATGGATGGGCCCGAACGGCTCATCGGCACCATCCAGCCGGTCGAGATCATCGCGGCCGGGAATAATTCGCTGACTGGCAGGATTGTCACAGTCGCGGAACCGAAATCTGCTAGCCTAATTGAGTCTCAAGCAGCGGTAGCCTGAGGGCTGCCCTTCAGTGGAGCCCTAAACATTTGAGCAGGCACTTGTCTCCGACCGCCGACAACGCCCTTTCGTCTCAACTTGAACTCGCCTTCGAAGACAACCGCCTGGCTGCCCAGCTATACGGTGATTTCGATCAAAACCTCGCGCTGATCGAGCAGCGCCTCGCCGTCAAGGCCACGCCACGCGGCAATCATGTCTTGCTCAAGGGTGCCGCATCCGGGGTCGATCAGGCTCGCCGGGTGCTGGAATCGCTCTACGGCATGCTCGAGGAAGGCCAGTCCATCGACATTTCCAACGTCGACAGCATCATTCGCATGGTGCAGACCGAGGACAGTCAGCTGACGCTCCCCACCATGGAGCGCAAGGGCAAGGTCCGCATGGCCCAGATCGCCACCCGCAAGGCCACCATCGTGGCCCGCACCCCGGCCCAGGACGCCTATATGCGCGCCATGGAGCGGAGCGAGCTGGTGTTCGGCGTCGGTCCGGCCGGTACCGGCAAAACCTATCTGGCGGTGGCTCATGCCGCCTCGCTGCTCGAGCGCGGCGACATCAACCGCATCATCTTGTCCCGTCCGGCGGTGGAAGCCGGCGAGCGCCTCGGCTTTTTGCCCGGCGACATGAAGGACAAGGTCGATCCCTATCTCCGCCCGCTCTACGACGC
>DASWWF010000249.1:0-1925 GCA_036401035.1 Devosia sp. | reverse complement strand
TACGACCTCAACGAGGAAGTGGTGTCGCTGATCGACATCGCCGACGATTGCCGCCGCATGGTCGAAATCCGCGCCAAGGCCAAGAATATCGACCTCGTGTTCAACGCCGACGACAACCTGGCCAAACTCTGGGGCGACGAGCGGGCTATCCGGCAGGTGGTGCTCAACCTGCTGTCGAACGCGGTCAAGTTCACCCCGCAATCGGGCAAGATCATTCTGTCGGTCGCGCGCAGCGCAGATGGCGGGCAGATGGTGTCGGTGCGCGACAATGGCCCGGGTATTCCCGAGGACGAGATCGCGACGGTGCTCTCGTCGTTCGGCCAGGGATCGCTGGCGCAGAAGACGGCGGAACAGGGTGCCGGCCTCGGCCTGCCCATCGTCCAGAAGATCATGGAACTGCACCAGGGCCGCTTCGACCTCTTCTCGAAGCTGCGGTTCGGCACGGAGGTGATCGCCACCTTCCCCCGTGCCCGTGTCATGGACGCTCTCGCCCCGGTGGTCGAAAAACGCAACCGGCTCGAAATCTTCAACGAAGCCGGCTGATCTCAGGCTTCCTTGCCGCTGACGGCAGCGCTTTCGAAGGTCGCCATGTTGTAGTGGAGGTGGAGCGCGGTCTTGGCCAGCACCGCCGCCAGCGCTGCACCCGATCCTTCGCCCAACCGCATGCCGAGATTGAGCAGCGGCGTCTTGCCCATATTGGCCAGCGCGCGGGCATGGGCATGCTCGGCCGAGACATGACCAAAGAGGCAGTGGTCGATCGCGGCCGGGTTCACAGCGTGGGCAATGGCGGCGGCCGAGGTGGCGACGAAGCCGTCGACGATCACCGGCACTTTCTGCGCTCGCGTGGCGATGATGGCGCCGAGCATGGCGGCGATCTCGCGACCGCCAAAGCGGGCGAGAATGGCGAGCGGATCGCCCAGTGCGTCCTTGTGCAGCGCCAGGGCGCGATCGACCGCGTCGGCCTTGCGCTGCAAGCCGGCATCATCGACGCCGGTGCCACGACCGACCCAATCGGCGCCAGTGCCGCCATACAGCGCGGCGTAGATGGCGGCGGCGACCGTGGTGTTGCCGATGCCCATTTCGCCGATGGCGATCAGGTCCGGCTTACCGGCAATGGCCTCCATGCCATAGGCGATGGTGGCGGCGCACATCTTGTCGTCCATCGCCGCAGTCTGGGTGATGTCTCCGGTGGGCAGTTCGAGCGCCAGTTCGAAGACACGCAGGTTGAGCTCGTGCAGCGCGCAGATCTGGCTGATGGCGGCGCCGCCATTGGTGAAGTTGGCGACCATCTGCGCCGTCACTTCGCGCGGGAAGGCGGAGACGCCCTGATCGGTGACGCCGTGATTACCGGCAAAGATCGCCACCATTGGGTTGTCGAGCGTCGGCTTGGCCTTGCCCTGCCAGCGCGCCAGGAACTCAACCAGCCGCTCCAGTTCGCCGAGCGAACCCGGTGGCTTGGTCAGCGTGGCGTCGCGCCCCTGCACCGCCAGCACCGCGACTTCGTCGCCGGGCGGCACGATCTTTAAAAGGTCGAGGATATCGGCATAGGGCGAGGCCATGGCAGCTCCGGGTTGCAATGCGCGGTCGGCTGACCGACAAGGTGCGTGTTCACGTGCTGGGCCTTCTCCACCGAATCCGAGTGCATTGCAATTGAGCCAAGATGACCACAGGCCGGTCCTGCCCCGGCAGGACAATCACGGCCCGATCGAGTTCGGGGCGCGGCTGGCCGACGACATCGTCATGGCGCTGCGCTTCTTCTCGCGCCTGCCTACGGGCGACAGGCCGCACGAACTGCCCAACCTCTCGCGCATCGCCCTCGCCCTCCCCTTTGCCAGCGTACTGATCGCCTTCATTCCCGTCATGGTGATGATGGGCGGCGTATGGCTGTCGCTGCCGCCGTTCTTTGCGGCGACGCTCGGCGTCAT
>DASWWF010000248.1:0-1996 GCA_036401035.1 Devosia sp. | reverse complement strand
AGGATATCGACCACGGCCGGCTCGGTGGTCGGCATGGTGAAGCCGGCGACGATGTCGGACTTGTTCTCGTTCTCGGCAAGGACCTTGTCGAGCACGTCGGTGGCCTTCTCGTCGCGCGTATAGACGCTGGCGCCACGGATTTCCGGCTGCTGAAAACTGTCGGCGTGGAGCGAGATGAAGAGGTCGGCCTTGTTCGCCCGCGCCAGCGCCACCCGCTCGTTGAGGGTGAGATAGGTGTCGTCCTCGCGCGTCAGCGCCACGTCGTAGCGGCCGGATTCGACCAGAATCCGCTGCAGATCCAGCGCGAAGGCGAGCGTGATGCTCTTTTCGTGCACCCCGTTGGGGGCCGAGGCGCCATTGTCGACGCCGCCATGGCCCGGGTCGATCACCACCAGCGGCCGCACCGCCATGGCCTCGCCATGCGTGCCCGGATCGGTCGAGAGCGCTTCGGGCGGCACGCCCTGGTTGGCGGCCGAGGCCGCAAGGTCGGCGGCGACCTTTTCGGCGAAATGTTCCGGCGTGTCGGTGATGAGATCGACCACGAGGCGCGCCGGCTGGTCGCCAACGGCGTCGAGAATATAGGCCTGCTGCACCTGCGAGGGCGTCGAGAGTTCGAGCATGGTGCGCACCCGACCCGGCTCGGCCAGCTCCACCGTGTACCTGGCGACGATGCCGCCCCCCGCCACATCCGGCGGCACGGCGATCTTGGTGCCGGTGGATTTGACGTCGATGGCGATCCGGTCGGGATTGGAGAGCGAAACGATGGCGAATTCCGTCGGACCGGAGAGATCAATGATCAGCCGCGCCCGTTCCGGCGTCGCGGTGACGCGCGCGTCGAGCACCTCGGGCAGCGTCGAGACGCCGCCGCGCGGATCCTCGACCGCTGAGTCGCCGCTGCCGGACGGCTGCGCCAGGGCCGGCGCGGCCAGGGTCAGGACAAGCAGAAAGGCAGAAAAAAGCCGCAGAAAGCCGCCGGTCTGTCCGCCGGACCCGATGGAATTGAACAATGCGGACACGCTCCCCATATGAGGCCAGAGAGTTCGCCAGACGGTTCGGGCGATTCTGGGGCGTTAAGCAGGTTGATAGTCAAAAGCAAGTTATCGGCCGCCCTCGCGCAATCCAAAACTGCCGCCTCCCGGCCGGTTTCGACTTTCCTGTTGCCAATTGGCAGCAACACCCCTAAAGGCTTGAAGTGAGGCGCCTGCCTGCCAAATCCTTGTGCCGGACCGGCTGTTTAGCCGGTCGCCAGGGGAGCGGTGGCGACGGGCCGGGACCACGCTAAGTGATTGGCTCCGGCTCTGAAAATGCGGCACATTTGACGCCTCGGCATTGGAATTTCGGCCTGCAATGGGTCGAACGGCGGGATCGGGCCATGGCCCTACTCTCCTGCCCCAAAGGAAGAGGTCTGATGACCACTGGGCAGACAAAACCAGACGCGATCCGACTAGTCGATTGCGCATTTGTCATGCATCGCCCCCCGGTCCAGGCATTCCACTCATCCAGCGGCGCGCGCGCCACTGACACGACCGGCGCATCGCGCGCCACTACCCCCACACAATTCGCCTCGCATGGCGCCACGCTGAGGAGCCCGGTTCGCCGGGCTATCCCTGTTGGCGCGCGACGGCGCGGAGTAAACTTTTATGGCTACCAAAAGAATGCTGGTGGATGGCATCCACCCGGAAGAAACACGGATTGTCGTCAGCAACGGTAACAGGCTCGAGGAATTCGATTTCGAATCCGCCTCGCGGCGGCAGCTCCGGGGCAATATCTACCTCGCCAAGGTGACGCGCGTTGAGCCGTCGCTGCAGGCGGCGTTCATCGAATATGGCGGCAACCGCCACGGCTTCCTGGCTTTCTCGGAAATCCACCCGGACTACTACCAGATCCCGGTCGCCGACCGCGAAGCGCTGCTGCGCGACGAGGAAGAGGAAGACGCCAAGGACGACGAGTCCCACGACGACGGGTCCGAGCAGGCTGCGCACGCTCCCACCGAGGC
>DASWWF010000247.1:0-4343 GCA_036401035.1 Devosia sp. | reverse complement strand
TGGAGCGTTTCGCCGGTCTTTATGGGACTGGCCGCCCGGTCTTGGTTGCACGGATTGTTGTATGCGCTTATTGGCCCGCCACCCCGAAGGATGGGAGCGAGCGCGCGTATAGAGGAAGATGGGCCCGGAGTCTAGGGCTGGCGGTTGCGGCCGGCGCTATAGAGGCGCGCCGACTCGCAAGAGTCCCGACTGGAACTCAGAGCCAGCCGGCGAGGAGGCCGGCGCCGCCGAGGGCGAAGAGCGCACCTGCAGCCTGGGCTGCCGGCCTGGCATGCCTGCCGATGAGCGTCGAGACACCCATCGCGGCGGCGATGCCGGCGAAGTGGAGCAGCGCGGTGGCGGCGACAAAGCCCACGGCATACTGCCAGCCGGTCGAACCGAGCGGCATTTCGGCGCCATGCGCCACGCCGTGGAAGATCGCGAAGACGCCGACCAGCGCCGAGGCGGCGACCACCGGCATCGGCCTGCCGAGCGCGGCGACGCCGCCGATGACGACCGACGACAGCGCGATGCCCAATTCGACGAAGGGCACATCGATCTGCGCCACGCCGAGCAGGAAGCCCGCAGCCATCATGCCCACGAAGGCGAGCGGCACGAGATAGAGGGCGCGACCGCCCAGGACGAAGGCGAAGACGCCCACCGCCACCATGGCGAGGACGTGATCGAGCCCGCCGAACGGATGCAGGAAGCCATGCATCAGGTCGTGTTCGATGCCGGCGCCGGTATGGGCGAGGGCGGCAGTCGGGGCAAGGGCGAGAAGAGCGGCGAGAGCCAGCTTGAGGCGCATAGATGATCTCCTTGCGGGACCCACCGTCCCGCAATCCGGGTTGCGTTACGAGACGGCCGGTCTCCTGGCTCCGGGTATAGTGCTCGCTCCGCCTTCCCAGTCGCAAACCAGTGGCACGCTGGAGGAGCTACCCGTTACAGTCGCGGGGGCGGCGCAGGGCGTTCGCCTGCTTCCCGTTTCACGCGGAGGATTTGCTGCCCCCGCGCACCGTCTTCGGCACCAGTACTGTCAGGAACATTGCGCGAGATCAATGAGCCTTCCGCACATTTGCCGCATGACGCCAGCGACGGACCGGACTATGAGAGCGGAATGACCGGCAGGCGGACATTTGCGGAGACGATGCGCGCACTTCTGGTGCTGGCGCTGGTCTTTCTCAACTTCGCGCATCAGCCGGCCATGGCGCTGCCGTCCGGCCACGATGTGATGACGCTGGTGGCGAGCCAGAGTTTCTGCGGCGAGCCCGTCGCCGACGACAACGGCCACGCCCCCTGCCACGCCTGCCGGATCGGCTCGGGCGCCGACCTGCCGCCGGTCACCGACCTCCCCTGCCCGCCGATGGCCGTGGCCCTGCGGCTCGCTGGCGAACCAATGCCGGTCGCGGTGGAGCGGCATGCGCCACTACCCGCCGGTGCGAGGGCCCCACCAGCCGCCTGATCGTCTGCTGAACCCGTTCCGGACAATAGAGATCAGATCGATGAAAACCTTCGTGCTTGCGGCTGTCGCCGCCCTTGCCTTCGCCCCGCTGGGCGTCGCCTCTCCCGCTTTCGCCCATGCGGGCGTCGTTCACCATGGCTGCGAGACCGGCCAGGGCTTTGCTGCCGGCGACATCGCCGTCACCGGCGCCTTCACCCGCGCCACGCTGCCCGGCGCCAAGACGGCCGGCGGCTTCATGACCATCGTCAATGCCGGCGCCGAGGCCGACCGCCTGATCGGCGCTGGCACCAAGACGGCCAAGACCACCGAAATCCATGAGATGAAGATGGAGGGCGACATGATGAAGATGCGCGCCCTGCCCCAGGGAATCGAAATCCCGGCCGGCGGCACGGTAGAGCTCGCCCCCGGCGGCTTCCACGTCATGATGATGGGGCTGGTGCAGCCGCTGGTGGAAAACGCCTGCGTCGAGGTGATCCTCACCTTCGAAAAGGCCGGCGAACTGCCCGTCATGCTCAATGTCGGCGCCTCGGACGCCAAGGCGGCGCCGGAGCACGCCCACCACTAGCTACTTCAGCAAATCCGGCCGCCGGGTGCGGGTGAGGTTCTCGCTCTGCTCCCGGCGCCACTTGTCGACCTTGGCATGATCGCCCGAGGTGAGGACCGCCGGAATCTCGCGGCCTTCGAAGACCTGCGGGCGGGTGTATTGCGGATATTCGAGCAGCCCGTTCTCGAAACTCTCGTCGGCATGGCTCTCGGCGGCGCCCAGCACGCCGGGCAGCAGGCGCACGACGGCCTCGATCATCACCATCGCGGCGACCTCGCCACCGGCGAGCACATAGTCGCCGATGGAAATCTCTTCGAGGTTGCGCGCCTCGATCACCCGCTGGTCGATGCCCTCGAAGCGCCCACAGACCACGATGACGCCGGGACCGGCCGCCAGTTCGCGCACCCGCGCCTGCGTCAGGGGTTTTCCCCGCGGGCTCATCAGGATGCGGGGGCGGTCGGCCGGCAGCGAGTCGATGGCGGCTGCCAGGATGTCGGGCTTGAGCACCATGCCTGCGCCGCCGCCCGAAGGCGTGTCGTCGACGGTGCGGTGCCGGTCGGTGGCGAAATCGCGGAGCTGCGTAGTGCCGAGCGACCAGATGCCGTCGGCCATGCCGCGGCCCAGCACCGAAGCGCCGAGCGGACCGGGGAAGAGGTCAGGAAAGAGCGTGATGACGTCGGCGCGCCAGCTCATGTGGCGTCCGGCGTATCCTCGTCGCCCGGCTCCTCGGCTTCGATCTCGATCGGCGGCACCACCACCACATAGCCCGCGGCGATATGGACCTCGGGCACGGCGGCCTTGGTGAAGGGGATGAAGCGGGTGTCCCCACTCGCCTTGTCGCGGATCTCGAGCATGTCGCCGGCGCCGAAATTGGGCACGGTGATCACTTCGCCGATGCTGCTGCCATCCTCGAGCCGGGCGTCGAGCCCGATCAGGTCGGCATGGTAATAGTCGTCCTCATCCTCGATTTCCGGGAGCAGGTCCCGATCGATGAAGAGTTCGACGCCGTTGAGCTTTTCGACCGCGTTGCGATCGGAAAAACCCTTGATGCGCGCCACCAGCACATTGGTGGTCGTGCGCGCATCGGTGATTTCGATCACCAGGCCCGGCTTGTTGGTGGCGAGCGGACCATAGTCCATGATCGCCAGCGGGTCCTCGGTGAAGGACTGGATGCGCACCTCGCCCTTGATCCCATGGGCCGCACCGATGCGACCCATGAGCAGTTTCCGCGAGGATGCGTCCGCAGCCATGCCTTACTCGGCGGCCGGAGCTTCTTCGGCCGGCTTGTTGGCTTCGGCAGCGGCGTCAGCAGCGGCCTTGGCCTTGGCTTCGGCGCGCTCGGTGGCCTTCTTGCCCGGCTTGGCCTTCTCGGGGTTGTTGCGCGGCTCGCGGGTCTTGAGGCCGGCGACATCGACGAAGCGGGCGACGCGGTCGGTCGGCTGGGCGCCGACGCCGAGCCAGTACTGGATGCGCTCGGTGACGAGCTTGACGCGCGCGGTCTTGTCTTCGAGCTTGGGATCATAGGTGCCGACGCGCTCGATGAAGCGGCCATCGCGCGGGTTGCGGGCATCGGCAATCACCACATGGTAGTACGGGCGCTTCTTGGTGCCGGCGCGGGCGAGACGGATCTTGAGAGACATGGTTCAGTCCTTACGTTGATATCTTGAGTTCTGGGGTTTCTACTTTTTCTTCGGCACGAAGCCGCCGCCGAGCCCGGGCAGGCCAGGGAAGCGCGGCGCGCCTCCAAGCCCCGGCAGCCCCGGGCCGCCGGATTTCAGAAGCTTGCCGACATCGGTCGGCAGCTTGTCGGTGAGATCGGCCTTGGGCGCAGCCTGCTGCGGGATCGAATTGGGATCGATGCCCATCTGGCGCGCCAGCCTTTCGAGTTCCTTGGGGTCCATGTTCTCGGGCGAGGGCATGTTGCCCAGGTTCGGCATCATGCCGCCCATCTTGCCGCCGAACATGCCGGCCAGCGAGCCGAGGCCGCCCTTGCTGACCTTCTTCATCATGTCCGCCATCTGGCGGTGCTGTTTCATCAGCTTGTTGACGTCTTCGACCTTGGTGCCCGAGCCATTGGCGATGCGGATACGGCGCTTGGCGTTGAGCAGGTCGGGATTGGCGCGCTCGGCCTTGGTCATCGAGTTGATGATGGCGACCTGGCGGTCGAACACCTTCTCGTCGACATTGGCCCCGGCCATGGCCTTCTTCATCTGGCCTGCGCCCGGCATCATGTTCATCAGGGCGCCCATGCCGCCCATCTTCTTCATCTGCAGCAGCTGGCTGCGCAGGTCGTCGAGGTCGAAGGAGCCCTTCTTGAGCTTCTTGGCCATCTTCTGCGCGTCTTCGGCAGTGACGGTC
>DASWWF010000246.1:0-5714 GCA_036401035.1 Devosia sp. | reverse complement strand
ACCGAGGCAGCGAATGCCGCGACAGCCTCGGCGTCGAACGGCTTGATCGTCGGCACATGCAGCACGCCGACGCTCACGCCGCGCCGTTCCAGCGCCGCCGCCGCATCGATGGCGCGCTCGCTCATGAAGCCTGTCGAGATGATCCCGACATCCTTGCCCTCACGCAGCTGCCGCGCCTTGCCGATCTCGAACCGATAGCCCGGCTCCAGCACCACCGGCACCGCGCCCCGGAGGAGCCGCATATAGACCGGCCCACGATAGGCCGCGATCGCCTCTGTCGCCGCCGCGATCTCGGTGGCGTCCATCGGGTCGATGATGGTGAGCCCCGGCACCATCCGCAGCAGCGCCAGGTCCTCGATCGCCTGGTGCGTGCCGCCATAGCCGGTGGTCAGCCCCGGCAGCCCAGCGACAATCTTCACGTCCAGCATCGAATGGGCGAGCGCGATGGCGACGAAGTCGAACGCCCGCCGGCTGGCGAACACCCCATAGGTCGTGGCGAACGGCTGCTTGCCGGTGCGCGCCAGCCCTGCCGCCACCGCGACGAGGTTCTGCTCGGCCATGCCCACATTGAAGAACCGCTCCGGAAATGCATCGCGGAACGGATGGATATCCGTATATTTGCCGAGGTCCGCCGTCAGCCCGACGATCTCCGGCCGGCCCTCCGCGACCCTGGCCAGCGCCGTGCCGAAGGGCGCCTCGACCACGGCCCGCCCACCACCCGCCGCCTCGTCCTGCCCCATCGCCAGCGTGCGGCTCATCGCCCCGCCTCCACGCCCGCTTCGAACTCGGCGATGATCGCGTCCCATTGCGAGACCTCGACGCGGAAGAAATGCGACTTCTCGCTCGCCTCGATCCGCGGCACGCCCTTGCCCGGAAGCGTCCGCAACACGATCGCCTTGGGCTTGCCGTTGGCACTCCGCGCGGCGGCCAGCGCGCCGGTCACCGCCACCATGTCGTTGCCGTCGATCTCGAACGTCTCCCAGCCAAAACTGCGCCACTTGTCGGCCACCGGTTCCATGTCGAGCACCACCGGCCCATCAGCCTGGATGCCGTTGCAGTCGATCAGCGCGACAAGACCATCGAGCCGGAAATGGCTGGCCGACATCGCCGCCTCCCAGGTCGATCCCTCCTGCATTTCGCCGTCCGAGAGTTCGACGAACACCCGCGCCGACGACCCGTCCAGCCGCAATCCCAGCGCCTGCCCGACGCCCTGCCCCAGCCCGTGACCGAGCGAGCCGCCGATCATCTCGACGCCCGGCGTCGTATCCAGCGTCGACATCTCCAGCCGACTGTTGTCGGCGCCGTAAGTGGGCAGTTCCGCGACCGGAATGATCCCGGCCTCTGCCAGCGCCGCCCAGAGCGCGATCGAATAGTGCCCGGTGGAGAGCAGGAACCGGTCGCGCTCCGCCCAGCCCAGATTCTGCGGGTCGTAGCGCAGCTCGTGAAAGTAGATTGCCGCCAGCGTATCGGCGATGCCCAGCCCCTGCCCGATATAGCCCTGCCCCTGCCCGCGAGCCATGGTGAGCATATGCCGCCTGAGCTGCGTGGCGCGCGCCTTGAGCGCCGGGATGTCGGCCTCGGCCGGCGGTGAATTGCGGGTCATCGCTCAGTCCTTGTCGAGGCCGCCGGACATGTTGAGCCGCTCGGCGGTCATGTAGTCGGGTGCATCGAGGCAGAGCCAGACCACCGCTTGCGCCACCTCACTGATCTCGGCGCGACGCCCCAGAGGTATGCGCCGCGTGCGCTCGTCGAGAAAGGCCTGCAGGTCATTGCTGCGCCCGGCGACCCGCGCCAGCTCGACCTCGGTCGAGCGCTGCATCTCGGTGTCCATCATGCCGGGCGCCACCGAATTCACCAGCACCCCATAGGGCGCCATGGCAACGGCCAGCGCCCGCGTGATCGAGTCCACCCCCGCCTTGCTCGCCGTGTAGGCGGTATAGTCGGGCAGCGCCATGCGCGAGCCCGGCGAGGTGATGTTGACGATGCGGCCCGAGCGCTGCTCCCGCATCACCCGCCCCGCCGCCTTGCACGCCATGGCCAGCGCCGTGACATTGAGCGCCAGCGTCCGCGTCCAGGATTTGTGGGTCGACTCGAGAAAGGGCTCGATCACCCCATAGCCGGCATTGTTGACCAGAATGTCGATGCCGCCCCAGCGCTCGGTGACCTTGCCCACCGCCGCTTCCGGCGCGCCCTCGAGCGTAAAGTCCCCGACGATCTCCACGACCTCGGCGCCGCTCTGCGCGATCAGGTTCGCCGTCTCCGCCGTGCCCGCCGCGTTGATGTCGGCAATCCCCACCGCACAGCCGCGCGCCGCGAGCTGCAGGGCGATCTCGCGCCCCATGCCGCCCGCCGCACCGGTCACCAGCGCACGCTTCAATAGTGCTGAACCAGCGGCAGCCAAGACGACGTCCTCCCCGTGCATCTTGACGATTTGATACCGGTACCATTATGCCACTGTCAACGGCCTTGCTCACGCTTGAAATGGCGTCCGCGGGCCGAGGGGGAGGCAATTATGAAGATCACCGCTGTCGAAACGGTGCAGCTCGCCGAGTTTCCATTCCTGTTCTGGCTGCGCGTCCACACCGATGCCGGCATCATCGGCACCGGCGAGACCTTCTGGGCTCCGGGCCCCGTCGCCAGCTACATCCACGACAATGTCGCGCCCTACCTTATCGGCAAGGACCCGCGCGACATCGAACTCCACGACCGTACCCTGGGCAGCGTCTATGTCGGCGCCCGCGACTCCGGCGCCGAAGTGCGCGGCAACTCGGCGGTCAACATCGCGCTCTGGGATATCTACGGCCAGGCGCTGGGCGAACCGCTCTGGCGCCTGCTCGGCGGCCGCACCCACCAGTCGGTGCCCATCTACAATACCTGCGCCGGCTACAGGCATGTCCGCGCCAGCAAGCGTAATTCGCTGTTTGAGCGCACCGAGGACTGGTCGCTGAAGGCCGGCGACTCCAACGAGGGTCCCTACGAAGACCTGCTCGCCTGGCGCTTCGATGCCGGTGAGCTTGCCAAAAGCCTGCTCTCCGAAGGCATCCGCGCCATGAAGATCTGGCCGTTCGATATCGCCGCCGAAGCTTCGAATGGCACCCGCATCTCCGCTGCCGATATCGACAAGGCGCTGCAACCGTTCCAGCAGATCCGCGACGCCGTCGGCCGCGACATGGAGATCATGGTCGAGCTGCACGGCCTCTGGACCCTGCCGCCCGCCCTCCGGATCGCCGAGGCGCTCAAACCCTATGACGTCGCCTGGCTCGAAGAGCCGATCCGCTACAACGAACTCGACGCCATGGCCGAGCTCGCCCGCCACACGTCCATCCCGGTCGCCGCCAGCGAGCGGCTCGCCAGCCGGCAGATGTTCAAGCAGTTGATCGACAAGCGCGCCGCCTCGGTGATCATGATCGATCTCGCCTGGTGCGGCGGCCTCAGCGAGGCCCGCAAGATCGCCAACATGGCCGAGGCCAGCGAACTGCCGATGACCCTCCACGATTGCACCGGCCCCATCGTCTACGCCGCCAGTTGCGCTCTCTCCGCCACCCTGCCCAACGCCAGTTATCAGGAAGCCGTGCGCGCCTATTTCACCGGCTGGTACACCGAAATCGTCGCCGATCTGCCGCCCGTCGTCGATGGCCGGGTCTCGCCGCTGGAGAGCCCGGGACTGGGTCTGAAACTGCGGGACGAGGTGCTGTTGCGGCCCGATGCAACGGTGCGTCGCACCGGCGGCTGAAGCGCCGAGATTCGCCTCTAGACATTATGCTATTATAATCTATGCTCCGGCCGTGATGTTGATCGGTACCATGGCGAAGCCAGGACCGGATTACGCGCTGGGAGGAATCGTTGGCAGTATCCGCGGTGCGCAGCAATGCGCAGCAATCTCGCACGGGCAATTTGCCCGATCGCGCCGTGCTGATGGGCCTGTTCGAGCAGATGGTGCTGTTGCGCCGCTTCGAGACCGTGGCCCAGATTGCCTGCCGCAAGGGTGAAACGCCCGGCTTCCTTCATCTTTACATCGGCCAGGAGGCCACCGGCGTCGGCGTCTGCGCGCATCTGCGCCATACCGACTGGGTGACCTCGACGCATCGCGGCCACGGCCACGCCCTCGCCAAGGGATCCGATCCCAAGCGGGTGATGGCGGAACTGTTCGGCAAAGCCGACGGTATCTGCGGCGGCCGCGGCGGCACCATGCATCTCTACGATCGCACCGTCGGCCTCTTCGGCACCAACGGCATCGTCGGCGCCGGCATCGGTCACGCCGTCGGCATCGGCATGAGCGCGCGCCAGCAGGGTCGCGACGATATCGGCGTTGCCTTCTTCGGCGATGGCGCCGCCAATCACGGCGCCTTCCACGAAGGCCTCAACTTCGCCGCTGTCAACAATGCGCCGGCCATCTTCGTGTGCGAGAACAACCTCTACGCCACCGCCACACCGCTCAAGTCGATCACCCTCAATCCCGAGATCGCCACCAAGGCCGCGAGCTACGGCATGCCGGGCGTCGCCGTCGACGGCAACGACGTCTTCGCCGTCTGGCTGGCCATGAAGGAAGCCACCGAGCGCGCCCGCTCCGGCAAGGGCCCCACCCTCATCGAGGCCAAGACCTATCGCACCGTGGGCCACCACGAGGGCGACCCCGTCATCGGCACCTATCGCACGCAGGAAGAGGTCGATGCCTGGCTCAAGCGCGACCCCATCGACATGTTCAGGAAGCGCCTCGTAGAGGACTATCGCATCGCCGATGCCGACGACCTCGCCGACATCGAGGCCCATATCGAAAAGGTCGTGCAGGAGGCGCTCGAATTCGCCCGCAACTCGCCCGAGCCCGACCCGTCTTTCGTCCGCAACCACGTCTATGCCAGCCCGATCAACCCGCCCGAGGCCCTCAAGCCCGCCGCCTCCGGCGAGACCCGCGTGCAGGGCTGGCTCGAAGCCGTGCGCGACGGCATCGCCGAAGAGATGCGCGCCAACAGCGCCATCCTCTATTTCGGTGAAGGCACCGGCGAGCGCGGCGGCAGCTTCGCTCACACCAAGAACCTCTGGCACGAGTTCGGCGCCCAGCGCATGCTCGATACACCGATCTCGGAGCAGGGTTTCACCGCTGCTGCCGTCGGCGCATCGGCCACCGGCACCCGCACTGTGTCGGATCTGATGTTCGCCGACTTCGCCTTCGAAACCACCGGCCAGATTTTCCTGCAGGCGGCAAAACTCCGCTACATGAGCAACGGCGAAATGAGCGCCCCGATGGTGGTCCGCGCCGGGGCCGGCGCGCTGCGCTCGTCCGGCCCGCACCATAGCGGCATGTATCATCCACTTTTCGCGCATATGCCCGGCCTCATCGTCTGCGTACCCTCGACTCCGGCCGACGCAAAGGGCCTGATGAAGACGGCGCTGCGTGCCGGCGATCCCGTCATTATGCTCGAACCCAAGGCGCTCTTTGCCTCCAAGGGTCCGGTGCCCGTGGGCGACGATCACTACGTGCCCTTCGGCTCCGCCCGCATCGCCCGCAGCGGCAAGGATCTCACCATCGTTGCCGCCGGCCAGATGGTGCCGCGCTCGCTCGAAGCGGCCGAGAACCTCGCGGCGCAGGGCATCGATGTGGAAGTCATCGACCTCCGCACCATCATGCCGCTCGATGTCGGCACCATTGTCGAAAGCCTGAAAAAGACCCATCGCGTCCTCGTCGTCGACGAAGCCTGGGCCATGTGCGGCATGGG
>DASWWF010000245.1:0-1977 GCA_036401035.1 Devosia sp. | reverse complement strand
CTACGTGAATTCGCAAAAGGTTCCATCAACATTTCCGTTATCTGCATCTTTCTGCGGATCGGCGTGCAGAAATTGCAACAGAGCCCCGGATTCCCGAGTGTTGACGGCCCTTTACGGCGCGCCGGCAGCGAAAAAATAGCCGCCCGGCATCAACCCGGTTGATCCGGGTCAGATGCCGGCCGGATTCTCCAGCAGCGGCAGCGGCCGTCTTCAGGTGAAGAGTTTGAGGCCGGCAATGCCGGCGACGATCAGGCCGATCGAAGCGAGCCGGATGGCGGTCGCCGGTTCCTGGAACAGCACCATGCCCAGAATGGCGGTGCCCACGGTGCCGATGCCGGTCCAGACGGCATAGCCGGTGCCGACGGGCAGGTCGCGCAGCGCAATGCCGAGCAGCGCGACGCTGGCCACCATGGCGCCGATGGTGAGCGTGGTCGGAACGAGCTTGGTGAAGCCCTCGGTGTATTTGAGGCCCATGGCCCAACCGATTTCAAGCATGCCGGCGATAACGAGATAGATCCAAGCCAAGGGGATCTCTCCTCAGGTTGGCGGGCCGTCCCGCAAAGTCGGTGAAAGCAGGGCCGTCCCTGCTGGCAATTGATATAGTGAAGTCGGCAGGTAAGGTGAAGCGCCGTCAGGGCAAACCGGACTTGCGCTGGCGCCAGAGCAAGGCTTGCGGATGAACGGGATCGAGAATGCAGCGGTAGCAGCAAAGTTCGCGGCTTACCCCGCTGCCCTGCGCGAGCGGCTGGTGGACTTGCGCGCGCTGGTGCTGGACGTGGCGGCGGCGACGCCGGGAGTCGGGCGGCTCGAGGAGACACTCAAGTGGGGGCAGCCGAGCTATCTGACGGCCGAGACGGGCAGCGGCACGACGGTGCGGATCGACGCGCATCCGGCCGGCGGAGTGGCGCTGTTCGTCCATTGCCAGACCCGGCTGGTCGAGCAGTTCCGCCAGCTCTATCCGGCGCTGGATTTCGAGGGCGAGCGGGCGGTGGTGCTGCGCGACGGGCCGGTGGACGAGGACGCTATCCGGCACTGCGTGGCGCTGGCCCTGACCTATCACGCCCGCAAGAAGCGCGGCGGTTCCGCGCCTACATCTCGCTGAAGGGGACGCCGCCGCGGGATTTGCTGTCCTTGCTGGATTCGACCAGCTGCACGACGACGCGCTCGGGCGGGACGCCGAAATTCTTCACCACCGCATCGGTGATGTCCTTCATCAGTTGCTTCTTGGCGTCTTTCGGGCGGCCTTCGGCGAGATAGACGACGATTTCGGGCATAGGGATCATCCTCCAGGGGCTGGAGAAGAGGGCGTGGCCGGACAGGCGTCAAGTGTCCTAACCCAGTTCCACCTGGCGCAACGGGTTACCACCATCAATGAGGAGGACGCCGCCGGGCTTGAGGGCAGCCTTGATCGCGGCGCGAGCGAGGATCCCGGCCTCGGGGTGTCGACCGTCCAGCGCGCCGACGCGGATGGCGACGGCGAGATCGAATTTTTCCTCGCCTTTGCCCAGTGTGAAGGCCTCGGCGGTCGACTGCCGGAAAGCGAGGGTCCCGGCGGCGATTTCAGCGGCCGAGCCGGATTCGGCCTGGCGGATGGCGGTGGCGGAGCGGTCGATGGCGAGCACAAACCCCCTGCCCTCGAGACGGCGGGCGATTGCCCGTGCCATGGCGCCGGGTCCGCAGCCGATCTCGAGAATGCGAAGACCCGGTCGCAGCGGCAGGGCCTCGACGATGTCGCGGAGACGAGCAGAAAGCGCTTCGGTCACTCGTCAACCGGCGCGAGGAAGTTCTGGCTGAGCCAGCCGGAGGTACCGTCGGTGGTGGTGACGTAGGCCCAGCTGCCGGAGGTGTCGGAGACCGAGACCTTGGTGCCGCGCGGCAGGCTGACGATCAGGTCGGAATATTTGTTGGGCTCGGAGCGCATGTTGAGAACCCCGGCGGTGATCTGGCGGATGTCCCCGGTGGGGGCCGGGGCGGTGG
>DASWWF010000244.1:0-4114 GCA_036401035.1 Devosia sp. | reverse complement strand
ACCACCCGTAGGGTGGTGGAGGGGGCGCTCACTCGACAACCCCGCCCTTTATCCCGACCCCACCCTGCGCCATACTCCCCCCAAAAGGAGGACGACATGGCAAACCTTCAGGGTCTCGTGCCCTATATCAGCCCCAGCGATGCAGTGGCGGCGGCGGAGTTCTACAAGACCGCCTTCGCCGCCACCGACGTGACGCCGATGCTGGCCGATGACGGCAAGCGCTACATGCACTGCGCCCTGACCATCAATGGTTCGACGCTCTATATGAGCGACAGCTTTCCCGAGTATGGCGCGCCCTTCGTCACCCCGCAGGGCTTCAACCTCAACCTCAATGTCGATGACGCGCAGGCCTGGTGGGACCGGGCCGTCGGCGCCGGCTGCACCGTGGTGATGCCGCTCGAAAAGCAGTTCTGGGGCGACATCTACGGCCAGCTCGAGGACCCCTACGGGATCACCTGGGCCATCGGCCAGGCTGACAACGCCTAGCGCGCGAACCCGGCGCGCGCGTAGATCGCGTCGATCGTCATCATGTTCCCGATCGCATCGGCCCCGCCGGTGAGCGGTTGCGCGGAACCAGAGAGCACCCGCAACACCGCGTCGAGCTGGTAGTCGAAGCTCGTGCCGCCGGCGACGGTGTGCTGGAAGAACGTGCCGTCGAGCCGCTCGCGGATCGAGTGACCGCGATGCGGCAGCACCGGGTTCTCGATCTCCACCGTGCCATGCTCGCAATCGACCGAGAGCAGCGCCTTGAACGGCTGGCCCTTGCCCATGTTGCAGGTGACGTCGGCCAGCACGCCGCTGGGGAAGCGCAGCGTCGCGGTGATGCGCTCGTCGACCCCCAGTTCAGTCTTGGTGCCGGTGGCGGCCACCACCATGTCGGGCTCCTCGCCGAGCAGCGAACGTACCCAGTGCACCGGGTAGCACCCCAGATCCATCAGCGCCCCGCCGCCGGCCGACGGGTCGTGCCGGATATTCTTGGGATCGAACGGAATGGTCACCGAGAATTCGGCCTTGATCGCTCGGATCTGTCCCAGCCGCCCGCTCTCCTTCATGGCGAGCAGGTGCAGGAACGCCGGATGGTGCCGGTCGTGGAAGCCCTCGATGAGATGCTTGCCGGTGGCGAGCGAGGCTTCCACCATCGCGGTCGCCTCCTCCGCGTTCATCGCGAACGGCTTTTCGCAGAGCACATGCTTGCCCGCTTCCATCGCCGCGATCGACCAGCGCGCATGTTCCGAGGGCGGCAGGCAGTTGTAGACCAGCGTGATCGCCGGATCGGCCAGCAGCGCCTCGTAGCCATCATAGGCATTGGCGATGCGGTGCTTTTTGGCATAGTCCGCCGCCACGCCCGGACGGCGCGAGGCCACCGCATGCACCACCGCATCGGTGCGCCGGCGCACCGGCTCGATCATCGCCTGCGGCGCGATGCCGGCCGCGCCAAGAATTCCGATTGCTGTCGTCGCCAAAGGCTTCGCCCCCGAATGTCCCCGCCTTATACCGACAGAAAACCTCTACTTTTCAGTCAACACTTGCGCCGCCCGCAACCCTGCGGGTTGACCTATGCGGCAAGGCATGATGGCTTGCATCAAAAGCCTGAGACAGGCTGGGGAGGCTCCGTTTGCAAGCACTTGCCGCGATCATCCGCGCCATAGCGGCGCTCAACCGTGCCATCGGACTGACGCTGAGCTGGCTCTCTCTGGCCGTTGTGCTGGTCTGCTTCACGGTTGTCGTTCAGCGCTACTTCCTGCACCAGACGCAGATCTGGATGCAGGATCTCTATGTCTGGCTCTCCGGGGCGATGTTCACCGGCGTCGCCGGCTATGCCCTGCTCCGCGACGACCATGTCCGCGTCGATATCCTCTACCGGCCCTGGTCGATCCGGAAAAAGGCGATTGCCGACCTGTTCGGCGTGGTGTTCTTCCTCGCTCCCTTCATCGGTGTCGTTGGCACCTATGGCTGGACCTTCGTGGCCCGCTCCTGGCGGCTCTCCGAGGGCTCGGCCAACATCGGCGGCATGCCGGGACTCTTCGTGCTCAAGACCTTCATTATCGTCTTCTGCGTCCTTGTCGGCCTGCAGGGCCTGGCCATGGCGCTGCGCTCCATCCTCGTGCTGACCGACAACGAACATCTCCTGCCCGAGAAGTTGCGATACAAGCGGGAAGAAGAGCCCGAAGGCACGGAGGCGGTGCTGTGACCTCCATTCTTATCGGCGAGATCCTCGCCGGCACGATGTTCTTTGCCGTCATCGGCGTGCTGCTGATCGGCTTCCCGGTCGCCTTCTCGCTGCCCGGCACCGCCCTGATCTTCGGCCTCGTCGGCTGGCAGCTCGGGGTCTTCGATCCCTCCAATTTCGGCTCGCTCGCCAACCGCTATATCGGCACCATGACCAACGAGGTGTTGGTCGCCGTGCCGCTCTTCATCTTCATGGGGGTGGTCCTCGAACGCAGCGGCATTGCCGAAGCGCTGCTGCTCACCATGGGCAAGCTGTTCGGCAACCTGCGCGGCGGCCTCGGCATCTCGGTGATCCTGGTCGGCGCCCTGCTGGCCGCCTCGACCGGCGTGGTCGGCGCGACCGTGATTACCATGGGGCTGATCTCGCTGCCCGCCATGCTGCGCGCCGGCTACGATCCGAAGGTCGCCGCTGGCGTCATCTGCGCCTCGGGCACGCTGGGCCAGATCATTCCGCCCTCCACCGTGCTGATCTTCATGGGCGACATGCTCTCGGGCATCAACGCCCAGGTCCAGATGGAAGCCGGCAACTTCGCCCCCGAGCCGGTATCGGTGGGCGCGCTCTTTGCCGGCGCCTTTATCCCCGGCATGGTGCTGGTGGGGCTCTACCTGATCTATATCGTCTACAAGGCGGTGACCGATCCGAAATCCGTGCCGGCAACGCCGGTGCCGGAAGACGAGAAGAAGCATCTGCTGCGCGAAGTGCTCGTGGCGCTGGTGCCGGCCCTGGCCCTCATCATCGCCGTGCTCGGCTCGATCCTGGGCGGCATTGCCACCCCCACCGAGGCCGCCTCGGTCGGCTCGGTCGGCGCCGTCCTGCTCGCCGCCCTGAAGGGCCGCCTGACGTTCAAGACCATCCGCGAAGCCGTCATGGGCACGGCCACCATGACGTCGATGATCTTCGTCATCCTCTTTGGCGCGGCCGTGTTCTCGATCGTTTTCCGCGTCATGGGCGGCGACAACCTGGTGCACGAATTCCTCACCAACATGCCGGGCGGCGCCGTCGGCGCCACCATCACGGTGATGCTGATCATGTTCCTGCTCGGCTTCATCCTCGATACCTTCGAGATCATCTTCATCGTGATCCCGATCACCGCGCCGATCCTGCTCAAGCTTGGCGTGGACCCGGTGTGGTTGGGCGTCATCGTGGGTGTGAACCTGCAGACCAGCTTCCTGACGCCGCCTTTCGGTTTCTCGCTGTTCTACCTGCGTGGCGTCGCGCCGCCGCGCGTCACCACCGGCATGATCTACAAAGGCGTGGTCCCCTTCGTGGCACTGCAGATCGTGGCCATCGCGCTGCTGTTCTTCTGGCCCGAACTCGCCACCTGGCTGCCCGACCAGATCTATTGACGCTGCCACCAAATGAGAAAGGCCCGGGATCGCTCCCGGGCCTTTCGATTGAGTGGGGCTGCGATCAGCTGTACTTGATGTACTTCTCGCGGGCCGCCAGATACGGCATGTCCGTGCCTTCGGTACGCTGCCGCAGCAGGTTGAAGGCCGAAACAAAGCTCTCCGCGACTTCCTTGGTCAGCGCGTCTCCGCCTTCGCGGATTTCGCTGATCAGTTCCATCGACGCCTTGGCGCCGGCTTCGATGATGTCCTCGGGGAACCGGCGCACCTGCACGCCATGCTCGCTGACCAGCGCGTTGAGCGCCCGCGGATCGTTGGCATACATATCCGAAGCGACATCGTCATAGCTCGCCTGGGCGCAGACCCGGACGATCTCCTGCAGGTCTTCCGGCAGTTCCTGGAACTTGGACTTGCTGACGGCGACTTCGGTGGCAAGGCCCGGCTCGACGAAGCTGGGGAAGTAGTAGTTCTTGGCGATCTGGTAGAAGCCGAGCGCCAGGTCGTTGTAGGGACCCACGAACTCGGCCGCATCGAGCGT
>DASWWF010000243.1:0-1898 GCA_036401035.1 Devosia sp. | reverse complement strand
ATCGTCGCCAAGCAGGAATTCGCCGGCTATTGGGAATATCTGCTCGATGAAGCGATCTTCATTGCACCGGCACACCCCTCGTGGGGTGGGGCGGCGCTGATCGATGCCGAGGGCAAGCTGCTCGGCGTCGGCTCGCTGCGGCTGCAGATGTCGCGCGACGGCCAGGTGGCCGACATCAACATGGTCGTGCCCATCGACCTGTTGCCGCCGATCCTCGATGATCTGCTGACCCGCGGCGCAGTGGACGCGCCGCCGCGTCCTTGGCTGGGCGTGTTCTCGGCCGAGAGCGATGGCGACGTGGTGGTGATGAGCGTGGCCGAAGGCGGCCCTGCCGCCAAGGCCGGCCTGCAGCAGGGCGACATCATCTCGGACATCCGGGATGGCGAAGTCGACGGCCTCGCCGACTTCTACCGCAAGGTCTGGGGCACCGGCGAAGCCGGCGCCGAAGTGCCCATGCGCATCGTCCGCGACGGCCGCGAAAACTGGGTCCGCATCAAGTCGGCCGACCGCAACAGCTTTTTGAAGAAGCCGCAGCTGCAGTAGCGGCTAGAACTTGTAGCCCAGCTTAAGGCCGACGGCGTTGAAGCCGGGATTGTTGGCACCACAGGTCTTGGCGTGCGAGCCGTGCTCGAGGTTGACGCTAGCCGTGAGGTTTTCGCTCAGGTCGACGCCGAACGTGCCCGACAGGTAGAGCAGGGCGCGGCAACCATAGGCACGCCGGCCGGCGGGAGCATTTTCGAGATAGCCATTGTGAACGGTGGCGCCGGCGGTGAATTCGAACCAGACCGGATCGATGATTGGGGCATGCCAGTTGAGGCCGCCCCAGAGCCAGCTGTCTTCGCCCGAAAGGCTGAACGTGCCGCCGATGACGGGCCGGAAGTCGCCATAGAGGTTGAGCACGTTGAGGTCGACGCCGCCGAAGATAGCCTCGACGCTGAGCTTGTGCAGCCGGTCGAGCGGCACCACGCCGGGAAGGATCAGTACGGTCTCGTTGAGTTCCACGCCCTCAAACGAAGCGCCGACGCGCAGTTCCGAAAGGATCGGATCATTGAGTGTGATAGGCTTGAAAAATGTTTCTTGTGCCTGGGCCTGAGCCAGCAGGCCGAGACCGAAAATCAGACCGATAACGAAGCCCTTGAACACTGCCCTAGCCACACGCACACCCCACGACGATGCCAAACCTCCCTCGGGACTGTTTGGTTCCATGCGGATGTGGCAGCGACATGACGATTTGGAGCGGTGCCAAGACTGGATATTGTTGCACTTTTGCCCTATCTCCCGGCCATGACCACTGACCTCGCAACCGCCCGCCGCTTCTCGGTGGCGCCGATGATGGACTGGACCGACAGACACTGCCGGTACCTGCATCGCGTGCTGACCGACCATGCGCTGCTGTTCACCGAGATGGTGACCAGCGCGGCTGTGGTGCATGGCAAGCGCGAGCAACTGCTGGGGTTCGACGCGGTCGAGCAGCCGGTGGCGCTGCAGCTCGGCGGGTCCGATCCGGCCGAGTTGGCGGAGGCCACGCGGATCGGCGCCGACTATGGTTATGCCGAGGTCAATCTCAATGTCGGCTGTCCGTCCGACCGCGTGCAGTCGGGCCGTTTCGGCGCCTGCCTGATGGCTGAGCCGGAGCTGGTGGCCGAATGCGTACGCGCCATGCGGGCGGCGACCGACGTGCCGGTGACGGTCAAGTGCCGCATCGGCATCGACGACCAGGACACCGAGCAGAGCCTCGACCGCTTCGCCGACCTGATGGTCGTCGCCGGCGTGGATGCGCTCTACGTCCATGCGCGAAAAGCCTGGCTCAAGGGGTTGTCACCCAAGGAAAATCGGACGATCCCGCCGCTCGACTATCCGCGCGTCTATCGCCTCGCCGAACGGCTGGACGTGCCGCT
>DASWWF010000242.1:0-1826 GCA_036401035.1 Devosia sp. | reverse complement strand
GCCGTTCTCGGGCAGCACCACCTTGAGGCTGGCATAGAGGTCGCCCTCGCCATGCAGGCCCTTGCCCTTCAGTCGCAACGCCTTGGTGGTGTTGACCGAGGGCGGGATCGAGAGTTCCACCGAGCCATCCAGCGTCGGCACCCGCACCTTGCCGCCCAGCACCGCCTCATAGAGCGTGATCGGTACCTCGACGCGGAGATCGGCGCCATCGCGGCGGAACTGCCGGTGCCGCTCGAATTTCACCGTCACGATGGCATCGCCCGGCTCGCCGCCCAGCGGCGACGGCAGGCCCTGGCCCTTCAATCGAATCTGCTGTCCGTCTTCCACCTTCTCGGGCAGTTTTACGTTCAGCACCTTGCCATTGGGCATCCTGAGCGGCACGCTCGCTGCCTTGTGGGCGTCTTCGAGGCTGACCGTCGCCGTCACCGGCGCGTCCTCGCCTTTCATGCCCGCGCCGCGAAAGCCGCCGCCGCCGGCCGCACCGCTTCCGGTGAATGGATCCCAGCCCGCGCCGCCCGGCCCACGGGCCCCGGGGCCACCGCGTGGCGCCTGGCCGCCGAAGCCGCTCATGAATTCCTTGAGGATGTCCTCGGCCGAAAACCCGGCCTGTCCCGGCCGCGCACCGCGCGCCGCGCCGCCGCCCGGCCGGAAGCCGGCGAATTTCGGCTGCCCGTCGGCGTCGATCTCGCCACGGTCATACTGGGCGCGCTTTTCGGCGTCGCTCAGAAAGTCATAGGCCGACGAAATCTCGGAGAATTTCGCGTGGGCCTTGGGGTCGTCCTGGTTCTGATCGGGGTGATGGGCCTTGGCCAGCTTGCGATAAGCAGACTTGAGGTCCTTTTCGCTAACGGACCGAGGCACCCCGAGCACGGTGTAGGGATCGCGCATGGGTTCCTTCGAATCGTCCTTCCAGCCGATTGTACCATCGGCGCTTTGCATCCTATATGGTCTCGGCTCCGGGCCTTGTCTAGGTTGCCGGAACAGGGGATTTTCGCATCAAGATGACCGCCACGACGCTGACGCAACGCCTGTTCGACGATGCCGATACGGCTCCCATCGATCCGTGTTCGCTGTTCGAGGATTGGTTCAACGAGGCCAAGCTCGCCGAGCCCAACGATCCCCACGCCATGGCCATCGCCACCGTCGACGAGGACGGCCTGCCCGATGTCCGCATGGTGCTGCTCAATGCCCGCGACCACCGCGGCTATTGCTTCTTCACCAATTTCGAGAGCGACAAGGCCCGCCAGCTTCTGGCCCATCCCAAGGCCGCGCTGGTGATGCACTGGAAGTCCATCCGCCGCCAGATTCGCATGCGCGGCCCGGTCGAGGTCGTCTCCGACGGCGAGGCCGACGCCTATTTCTCCACCCGCGCCCGCGTCAGCCAGATCGGCGCCCATGCGAGCAAACAGTCCCGCCCGCTCGCCAACCGCTACGCCCTGCTCGAGCGCGTCGAGACCCTCAAAAAGAGTTTTGGCGAAGACGAGCCCGTCTCCCGCCCCAAAAACTGGTCCGGCTTCCGCCTCGTCCCCCAGGTGATGGAATTCTGGAAAGACGGCGCCAACCGCCTCCACGACCGCGTCCGCTTCACCCGCGGCCCCGACGGCGGATGGACCCGGCAGCGACTCTACCCCTGATGCCGCTTTCCCCTCGCCCCTCTGGGGACTTCGAACCGGCCGAAGGCAAGATCGCTCCAGTGGAGCGATCTTAGGCGAGAAGGCCATGAGGGCTATGCCTGAATGGCGGTGGCGCGAAGCGCCGGGTGAGGGGGAGCACCCCTCTCTGCCGCGACTAACTCACTGCGTTCGTAAGGTGGCGATCTCTCGTAT
>DASWWF010000241.1:0-5393 GCA_036401035.1 Devosia sp. | reverse complement strand
GAGCAGGCCGACGAGCATGTGCGGCTGGCCCGCGCCGCCCTCGCCCCCCTGCCCGACTCCGCCATGAAGACGCTCCTCAGCGACATCGCCGACTTCTACGTCAGCCGGGCTTACTGAGGCGCAGGGCTCCCGCTTATGCTGACCATCTCAGCTTTCCGGAAATAGCCTGGGGAACAGCAGTTCCACTGTATCGGCGGGAAACCGCAGGTAAAGCTTGCCTTTCGGGCTGTCGGACGACAGCAGCCCGGTCTCCAGAACACCGGCGAGGACACGCCTGGCACTGCGTTCGGGCAAGCCGGTGATGGCGGAAACGTCGCCACGATCGATCTCCCCGCGAACCAGAGTCTGCTGGAGAAGCTGGGTGGCCTGCGGCTTGAGGATGTCGCTGCGCTCCACGTAGACGTTCAACCGGGCGGCCAGCCGGTCGAGTTCGAACAGGCCCGACATGAAGCTTACCTGATCCAGACAGACTTTGAGAAACCACGTCACGAAGGTGATCAGGGCTTTTTCGGACAAGTTGCCGCGGCCGTCGTAGTCGCCCTGCCGGGACATGTCGGCGTGATCCATCATGGTCTTGTATTCAGTGCGACTTTCCAGACCACGGGCAAGCCCGCGTGAGAGCGACCACAAGCCCTGAGCACCAATGCCGGCGGCATGGGCGAAGGCATGGCTCATCAGTCTGCTGACGCGGCCATTGCCATCGGGAAAGGGGTGGATGAAATTGAAGCGGTGGTGTGAGGCGGCGATGGCCGTGATGCGGGTGGCCTTGCCCATGTTGGCGAGGCGGTAGCGCTCGGCAAAATAGGCCATGAAATCCGGAATGCGATCGCTGGACGGCGGCACATGACGACCGACCGCGACGTCCTGTTCGACACCGCTGCGCCACTCACCGGGGACCATCAGGAAGTTTTTGCCAGTTCCGCGAACAGTCAGCATTGCTTCGGGCGCATCGCGATAGAACTCGCGGTGCAGGTCTCGGATAAAGTCGACGCTGGCTGGCTCCGGCAGGTCTCCATTGGCGGCGCGCCGGTCCAACTCGGCCTGTACGCGCACGTGAGCAGCGGCCTCAAGCTGTAGGTTGCGGGCAGCCTCGTTGGCATCGAAGTGGCCGGCGAGCGCAAGTTCGATATCGCGCGGTCGGGTGTTATGGCCCTCGATAAGGTTGCTGTAATAGGTATTCATGATGCCGACGAGGTCGCGGAGACTTGCCGCGGTCCTAGGGTGGAGCGCACGACCGAGAGTTGCCGCTGCTGCGGAGAGATCGGCGATCAAGTCGGCGATCGCTTCGGGAGCCTGTTCCAGCCGGGCGGGCTCGATACGCTGGACCGTTTCTAGCACTTTGGCCGATCCTGTTTTTGCCTAGTGTTCTGATTCTATTTTAATATATTCGATGATGGGACATGTTTGGCCGATTTGTTGGCCGATGTTAGCGGGTTTGTAGATTGGTGGATAGTGGCCGATGTGTTCGCGAAATAAGCGGTTGATGTAGAAGGAAAAACCGCTGGTTTCTGTGAACGTTGGCCGATGTGATGGCCGATATTGAACCATCGGATCGAGCGACGCTGCGCTCCTGCCATATGAGGAGGCGGGATGACCGAGAGCGTTACGTCAGATCACCGGGGCTGCAGCGACCCAGTAGGCCGGCCAGTGGGCGCGGAGTTCGTGGGCCGCCTGGTGGGCCTGGGCCGACGAGCCGAAGAGGCCGAAGACGGTGCCGCCGGATCCCGACATGCGGGAGAGGATGCAGCCATCGATGCGGGCCATGCGGGCGGTCAGGTCGCCGATGACCGGGAGCAGCGCGATAGCGGGCGGCTCGAGATCGTTGCGGGTTTCGGAGAGCCAGAGGCCGAGCTGAGCCGGGCGGGTCAGCGGCTGCTGCAGCGGCGGCATGCCGGGATTGTCGCGGCTTTGCAGGCGGCGGAAGACGTCGGCGGTGACGACGGGCTGCAGCGGGTTGACCAGCACGAGGTGCAGGTCGGGAAAACTCTGCAGCGGATGAATGATCTCGCCGACGCCGCGGATTTCGCAGGGGCGCGACAGCAGGCAGGCGGGAACGTCGGCGCCGAGCGACAGGGCGATGCGGCTCAGCTCGCCGAGCGCCAGCGGCGGCGCGTCGAGAGTGGCGAAGAGGCGCAGTGCCGCGGCAGCATCGGCCGAGCCGCCACCGAGGCCGGCAGCGACCGGGAGGTTCTTGCGCAGCTCGATCGCGAGCCCCGTGCCGATGCGTTCGGGCCAGCGGGCACGGAAGGCCGTAAGCGCGCGGGAGACGAGGTTGCCATCGCCGCTGCCGGCGGCTTCGGCGAACGGGCCGGTGACGCGTAGGCTGTCCTTCTTGGCCGGGGTGACGACGATCTCGTCGGCGACGTCGGCGAAGACGACGAGGCTTTCGAGCTCGTGGTAGCCGTCAGCGCGACGGCCGGTGACATGCAGCGCGAGATTGACCTTGGCTGGGGCCGTCTCGGTGACGGGATAATCGACGACCAAGGCGGACCGTCAGATCACGGTTTGGCGGCAGCAGGCGGAGCCGGCGGGGCGTCGGGAGCCAAAGCCGGGGTCACCGCGGTTTCTTCCTCGTCGTCCTGGGTCGCCGGATCGAGCGGGCCCTTCCCCTCGGCGAGCTTGCGGGCGATGCGGTCCTTGACGTTGCCTTCGGTGTCGACGGAGCTCGCCACGTTGTACTGGAATTTGGCTTCCAGTTTGCGGCCGACGCGCCAATAGGCATCGCCGAGATGATCGTTGATCTCGGGATCGTTGGGGCGGAGCATCACGGCCTGTTCGAGCGTCGCTACAGCCTCCTCGTAGCGGCCGAGGCGGTAGAAGGCCCAGCCGAGACTGTCGACGATGTACCCGTCATTGGGGGCGGCGGCGACGGCCTTCTCGATCATCTCGAGGGCCTCGTTGAGGTTGAGGCCCTGATCGACCCAGCTGTAGCCGAGATAGTTCAGCACCTGCGGCTGGTCGGGGCGGAGTTCGAGGGCGCGCTTGAAGTCGGCCTCGGCCTTGGGCCAGTCCTTGTTGCGTTCGAAGGCGATGCCGCGAACGTAGTAATAGCGCCAGTCGCCGGGAGCGTCGCCGGGGACGACGTCGATGGCCTTGGTATAGCTGGCGGCGGCTTCGGCATATTTCTTGTCGGTACGCTGCAGGTCGCCGAGGACGGAGATGGCGTCGACATCGGTGGGGTTGGCGGCCACGATGTTGCCGAGGCGGCGCAGCGCTTCCTGCCGGTCGCCCATGGAATCGAGGTTTTCCGCGACGCGGACGACCGCAGTCGGCTTCATCGCCGAAGCGGCGGGGATGGCGTCGTAAAGGGCGTTGGCGGCGGTGTGCTGGCCGGCACCATCGAGGAACTGGCCGAGCACCAGCGCGATCACATCGGCCTTGGGATCGAGATAGAGACCGAGGCGGAGGAAGACCAGCGCCAGTTCGCTGTTGCCCTCGCGGGCCAGCGCGACGCCGATGCCATGGAACATCTCCGATGCGCCGGACTGAACAGAGTCGGCGAACGGACCGGGCGCCTGCTTGGCGTCGATCTCGGTGGCGACGGCGGTGACCAGAGGATGGGTGAGCCCTTCGTTGGCGAAGCTCGCGAGAACTTTCTCGGCTTCATCGAAGCGGCCGGCATTGCCGAGCATGCGGGCATAGGCCTCGACGATGCGGGCGACATAGGGGTCGACCTCGTAGGCCTTCTGGGCGAATTCGATGGCGCGGTCGCGATCGCCGGCGACATCGGCCATCAGGGCGCGGTGGAAGATGAGGAAATCGTCGAGGCCGTTGGCGGCGACGGGATCGAGGCTGGTCAGGGCTTCATCGAGCTTGCCTTCGCCGACCAGCGCCCAGGCGCGAAGGATCGACCCGGTGATGGCAGCGAAGCTGTCGGCGCCGAGGCCGTCGAGTTCTTCGGCGACGCCGGCGAAATCGCCTTGCTTCAGCTCTTGGGTGGCGACCAGCAGGTGGGCGAGTTCATTGCCCGGATCGACTTCGAGCATGTGGCGGGCGGCGTCGGCAGCCTGCGGGATCTGGCCGTTGGAGGCGAAGGCGATGAGCGCGGTCTGGACCAGTTGCGGATGGTCGTATTCGCCCTCCAGCGCATCGCGCATGTAGCGGGCGGCAGCGTCGGTCTGCATGCTCATCAGCGCGGCCTGGCCGGCGAGATAGCTGCCGGTGGGGCTGGGCTGGCGCGGGTTGAACATCGTGGTAGCGCTGGCCGCGCCGGTAGTGGCGAGAACCGTCACCAGCATGCTGGTGGACAACAGGCGCGCGATCAGGGTCACAGGCTCAGAGACTCCGCAAATTCGGGACTGTGCGATGAACACAAAGATGGGCCATTTTGCGGCTGCGCCGCAAGTGAAACCGGCTCACATGCCGGTGTAGTTGGGGCCGGAGCCGCCTTCGGGCGGGACCCAGGTGATGTTGCGGGCCGGATCCTTGATATCGCAGGTCTTGCAGTGCACGCAATTGGCCGCGTGGATGCGGAACACCGGCGCGCCACCCTCGGCGGCCATTTCGTAGACCCCGGCCGGGCAATAGAGCGGCGCGGGCTCGCCAAACCTGGGCAGGTTATCGCGCACCGGCACGGCGGGGTCGGCGAGGCGGAGATGCACCGGCTGGTCTTCGTCATGGGCGAGATTGGCGAGGAAGACCGAGGCGGTGCGGTCGAAACCGGTTTTGCCGTCCGGCCGGTCGTAGGCGATGGGCGTCACTTCGGCCAGCGGCTTCAGCGTGTCGGCGTCGGCCTTCCGGTGCTGCAGGGTGCCGAAGGGGGAAAGGCCGAAGAGAGCCTGGAACCACATGTCGAAGCCCCCGAGGAAGACGCCGAGCAGCAGGCCGAATCGGCCCCAGAGCGGCTTGACGTTGCGGACCTTTGACAGCTCCGCACCGATGCCGGTGGCGAGCACCCGCTCATTGAGGTCATCCAGGACATCATTGGCGCGACCAGCGGCGATGGCTTCGCCGACGGCGTCAGCGGTGGCGATGCCGGAGCGGATGGCGCTGTGGATGGCCTTGAGCGCCGGCATGTTCATGAAGCCGGCGGCGCAGCCGATCAGCGCCCCGCCTGGAAAGGCCAAGGTCGGCACCGACTGGAGGCCGCCGGAGGTCATGGTGCGGGCGCCGTAGGAAATGCGGCGGGCGCCGTCGAGCAGCTTTGCCACCGACGGATGCGCCTTGAAGCGCTGGAACTCGCCGAAGGGTGAGAGAGTGGGGTTGGCGTAGTCGAGATGGGTGACGAAGCCGAGGTAAATCTGGTTGTTGCCGGCGTGGTAGCAGAAGCCGCCGCCGGCGGTGCTGAGATCGAGCGGGTGGCCGAGATAGTGGTCGACACGCCCCGGCTGGTGCTTTTCCGACGCGATCTCCCAGACTTCCTTGATGCCGAGGCCGTATTTCTGCGGGCTCTC
>DASWWF010000240.1:0-9523 GCA_036401035.1 Devosia sp. | reverse complement strand
GCTCGATTTCAACGGCCATGCCGAGGAAATGAAGGAGCTGCGCGTCACCGATGTGCTCGACGCGCTCAACGAGATGCTGGCCGATCACATCTTCCCGCCCAAGGCGGATGGATCGAACCCGCGCGCCTGCCCCACCTGCGGTACCGGCACGCTGAGCCTCAAACTGGGCAAGTTCGGCGCCTTTATCGGCTGCTCGAACTATCCCGAATGCCGCCACACCATGCAGCTCTCGGACGCCGCTACTGGCGCCACCGAGCAGGCTTCGGGGGACGGCGTGCTGGGCACCGATCCCGAGTCGGGCCTCGACGTGCTGCTCAAGTCCGGCCGCTTCGGCCCCTATGTGCAGCTCGGCGAGGGCCCCGAGCCCAAGCGCTCGTCGCTGCCCAAGGGCTGGACGCCAGGCACGCTGACGCTCGAACAGGCGCTGCAGCTCCTCAGCCTGCCGCGCATCGTCGGCGACCACCCGGAAACCGGCAAGGCGATCAGCGCCGGCATCGGCCGCTATGGGCCGTTCATCCTGCATGACGGCACCTATGCCAATCTGCCGGACGTCGAGGAAGTCTTCACCGTCGGTCTCAACCGGGCCGTCGACCTGCTCGCGGCCAAGGCCGCCGGCGGTGGCCGCTTCGGCAAGGGCGGCGCTCGTGGCACTCCGGCCGCGATCAAGACCTTCGAGCACGCCGACGGGGCCATTTCCGTCCGCGACGGCAAATACGGTCCCTATGTCAACCAGGGCAAGGTCAACGCCACGCTGCCCAAGACCGTCGCCCCGGCCGACGTGACGCTCGAACAGGCCCTCGAACTCATCAAGGCCCGCGCCGAAGCCACCGGCGCCAAGAAACCAGCCCGCAAGGCCGCCGCCAAAAAGGCCCCGGCCAAGAAGGCTCCGGCCAAGACGGCGGCAGCCAAGAAGCCGGCCGCCAAGAAGGCCGCCCCGAAGAAGAAGGCCCCCAAGGCCGAAGAAGAAGACGCGCCGTTCTAGGGCGCGTCCTTCAGCCAACCGCCGGCTGTCATCCCTGCGAAAGCAGGGACCCACTCATCAGCCCGAGTGGAGGGATGATGGGTCCCGGGTCAGGCCCGGGATGACATCAAGCGTGAGGGACGTCCTGAGCCCTCATGGTGAGCCTGTCGAACCACGAGGGCGGGTAGCCTACCCCCAAGTCCGCCCCAACATCCCCATCCAGTTCCCCATCGCGATCTTTGCGACCAGCGTCTCGCCATAGCCCTTGTCCAGCAGCGCCTGCAGCAGCCTTGGCACGCCGGTCACATCCTTGATCGGCGTCGGGATCATGGCCCCGTCGAAATCCGAGCCCAGCGCGACGCCGTCCTCGCCCAGCGTTTCCACCAGCGCATCGACATGGCGGACCATCAGTTCGATCTCGGTATCGGCGCGCATCACCCCGTCGGGGCGCAGGAAACCGCAGGCATAGTTCAGGCCGACGACCCCGCCGCTCTCCTTGATCGCCGCCAGCTGCCAGTCGACCAGGTTGCGGGCATGGGGGCTGATGGCGTGGACATTGGAATGGGTCGCCACCAGCGGCCGGTCAGAGATCGCCGCCACGTCGCGAAATCCAGCGGCATTGAGATGGGAAAGGTCGATCAGCACGCCCATGGCGTTGCAGACCCGGACCAGTTCCTTGCCGGCATCGGTCAAACCCGGCCCGATATCGGGATCGACATTGTGCCGGAACGGCACCCCGGTCCCGAAGGCGTTCTCGCGGCTCCAGACGATGCCGAGCGAGCGGAGCCCGGCGGCATAGAGCACGTCGAGCGAGCGGAAATCGGTATCGATCGCCTCGGCGCCCTCGATATGGAGAATCGCCGCGAGTTTCTCGCCCGCCACCGCCGCCTCGATCGCCGCCACGTCTCGGCAGACGGCGATGCCGCCGGCCTTTTCGATCCGGAACAGGATCGAGGCCATGGCGTTGGTCGACGCCTGCGCGTCGGCAATGTCGAGGATCGGCGGCAGCTTGCCGTCGCCGCTGGCGGAGGCTACGGCCCCGTCGAGCCCTTGCTTCACCGGCGGGGGGAAAATGGCAAAAAAGCCACCCGCCATGCCGGCCGCCCGCGCTCGCGGCAGGTCGATATCGGCGCTCGGCGCGCCTTCGATGAAGGCCTCGACCGGCTTCGGCCCGCCCTTCTCCAGCAGTTTGAGGAGCGTGTCGTTGTGGCCGTCGAAGAAGGGAATGGTCATGGGGTCCGGCGATCGTTGAAACCGGCAGGTTTCATAGCACGCCCAGGCCCGCTGGCCACCGTTTCACCACCGTCACCCAACCGGCGCAGCCTCCCAGTTTGGCAAGGCGCGCCAGAAGCCCTATCTATGAACCACACAATGAAGAGCCCAATGGCCAGAATCAAAACCACAAAAACACCGGCCGGCACCCAAGGCGCGCCGCGCAAGAGCGGCGCCCGTCAGTTCCAGACCGGGGCATTGCCGACGCGCGAGGCCATCCTCGACGCCATGGCGAGCCACCCCGACATCGACGGCAAGCGCGACCTCGCCAAATATTTCGGCATCAAGGGCGATATGCGAACGCCCTTCAAGGTCCTGCTCAAGGAGATGGAGGGCGATGGCCTCATCGCCCGCCGCCGCAAGCAGATCCGGCCCACGGCCGCCCTGCCCGCCGTAACCGTGCTCGACATCCCCACCGATGCCGATCCCGATGCGCTCCACGCCTTCCCGGCCAACTGGAACGAGGACGAGGGCGAAAAGCCACTCGTGACGCTTCAGGTCCGCTCCGATGATCGTGTCGTCCCTGCCCCCGGCGACCGCATCCTGGCGCGCATCCATCCGGGCGACGGCGCCGTGCCGCGCTACACGGCGCGAGCGATGAAGATTCTCGACAAGCCGCGTCGCGGCCAGATCGGCATCGTCCGCATGGACGATGACGGCGCGCGGCTGATTCCGGTCGACCGCAAGCAGAAGGAAATGCGCATCCAGCTGGGCGATCTCGGCGACGCGCGCGACGGCGACCTCGTCGAAGTCGAGGTCAAGCTCTCCGGCCGGCTGATGATCCCCAAGGCCAAGGTCACCGGTGTCATCGGCAACCCCAATTCCGAAGGCGCGGTGTCGATGATCGCCATCCACGCCCTCGAAATCCCCTACCGGTTCCCCAACTCGGTGCTCAAGGAAGCCGAGGAGGCCAAGGAGGTCGACCTCAAGGGCCGCGAGGACTGGCGGCACATTCCGCTCATCACCATCGACCCGCCCGACGCCAAGGACCATGACGACGCTGTCTATGCCGAGCCCGATACGGACCAGCAGAATCCCGGCGGCCACATTGTCTACGTCGCCATCGCCGACGTCGCCGCCTATGTGACGCCCGGCACGGCGCTCGACCGCGAAGCGTATCTGCGCGGCAACTCGGTCTACTTCCCCGACCGGGTCGTGCCGATGCTGCCCGAACGCATTTCCAACGAACTCGGCTCGCTCAAGGAAGGCGCCAACAAGGCCTCGCTGGCCGTCCGCATGGTGTTCGACGCCGAGGGCAAGAAGAAGCGCCACTCGTTCCACCGGGTGCTGTTCCGCTCGGCCGCCAAGCTCAGCTACCAGCAGGCCCAGGCCGCCATCGACGGCAATCCCGACGACAAGACCGGCCCAATCCTCGAAACCATCCTCAAGCCGCTCTGGCGCGCCTACGAGGCCATGGTCCGGGCGCGCACCAAGCGCAGCCCGCTCGATCTCGACCTGCCGGAGCGCAAGATCATCCTCGACGCCAAGGGCATGGTCGCCGATATCCGCATCCCGGAGCGGCTCGAAGCCATGCGGCTCATCGAAGAAATGATGATCGCCGCCAATGTCGCGGCCGCCGAGACCCTGGAAAAGCACCAGACGCCCCTGCTCTACCGCGTTCACGACACCCCCAGTCAGGAAAAGCTGGCGGCGCTCCGCGATTTCCTCGCCTCGCTCGACATGCCGTTCAACAAGACCGATGCCGTGCGCCCGCAGGATTTCAACCGCGTGCTCGGCAAGGCGCGCGAGGCCGGCAAGATCGAGCAGGTTTCCGAAATGGTGCTGCGCAGCCAGGCGCAGGCCGAGTATTCGGCCGACAATTACGGCCATTTCGGCCTCAATCTCGACCGCTACGCTCACTTCACCTCGCCGATCCGCCGCTATGCCGACCTCATCGTGCACCGCGCCCTGATCCGGGCCCTCAAACTCGGCGACGACGGACTCACCGATGCCGAGGTGACGCATTTGCAGGGCATCGCCCAGCACATTTCGTCCACCGAGCGCCGCGCCATGGCGGCCGAGCGCGAAACCTCGGACCGGCTGCTGGCGCAGTTCCTCGCCCAGCAGATCGGCGCGAAATTCATGGGCCGCGTCTCCGGCGTCACCCGCTCGGGCCTGTTCGTGCGCCTGCTTGAAACCGGCGCTGACGGCTTCATACCGGCCTCCACCATCGGGGCGGACTACTACCGCTTCGTGGAAGAGCAGCAGGCGATGATCGGGGATCGCACTGGCGAAATGTTCCGGCTGGGAGACACCGTCGAGGTCAAGCTTCTCGAAGCCGCGCCGGTCGCCGGCGCGCTGCGCTTCGAGCTGCTTTCCGAGGGCCCCCGCGTCAATCCGTCCGCTGGAAAACACGGCGCAAAACGCCCATCTAGGACCTACGGACCGAAGGGTAGAAATACGGCCCGCAGCAAGAGGCGCAAATGAGCGTGGAAGTGCAGGCGGCGCGTGAGCCGCGGGTGGCGTGGCAGGCAATCTGGAACGGCATGAAGTGCCGCTGTCCCAATTGCGGCAAGGGCAAGCTGTTCCGGGCCTATCTCAAGGTCGCCGACACCTGTTCCAACTGCGGCGAAGAGCTCAAGTGGCACAAGGCGGACGACATGCCGCCCTATATCTCGATCATCATCGTGGGCCACATCATCATCGGCCTGATGATGGAACTCGAGGCCGTCGCTCCGCAGGCGCCCTGGGTCTATCTGGCCACCATGGTGCCGCTGGCGCTGCTGATGCCGCTGGCCATGCTGCCGTCGGTCAAGGGCGCCGTTGTCGGCCTGCAATGGGCCAACTACATGCACGGCTTCGACCCGGCCCACCGCCCCGTCGCCAGCTAGGCGAAAGCCGGGCTCGGCTCAGCTTGACATTCGGCCGCAAATCCGTAGTTTGCGCGCAAATTCGACGGGCTTGGCCCGACCTGTTTCGAGGACAAGACCATGGCAAAAGCCAATTCGATCAAGATCAAGCTCGTGTCGACCGCTGACACCGGGTTTTACTACGTGACCAAGAAGAACGCCCGCACCCAGACCGAGAAGCTTTCGTACAAGAAGTACGACCCGGTCGTGCGCAAGCATGTCGAGTTCAAGGAAGCCAAGATCAAGTAAGATCGGCTTCCGGAGCTCTGGAATACAAAAACCCCCGCACTTTCAACGTGCGGGGGTTTTCGTTTCGGCGTTCCCAAACGCTTTGAGCCAGTTTGCCTGCGTCGCAAAGCCGCTCTGAAAGAGCGGCCGGTCCGGAGCGGCATGTCGAAGAGGCCACTCTGTCCGCATCCGGACCAGCCCCCTACGGACTCAGGAGTTGCGGCGGACCTGAGAAGTCGTAGGGTTTTCTGGATAACGCTGTCATAGCGATAGCGCGATCTCGTTGACCGCAACCTACTCGATGCCGCCCGCGACTCAAGCGCGAGCAAAAAACGTAATGAAGAGTTAACCTTACCCCGTTGGACTTTATCGAATGCCAGCGGGGACAACCCGATCTACTGCCCTTGCATCGCCCCGGCCGGAACGATTGCCGTGGCGCATGAGTTGACCCGGAAGACTCACCCAGGAGACTTCCGATGCCCGATCCGCGCAACACCGATTACCAGCCCGACCAGATCCCCTCGGACGTTCCTGACGAACAGATCGTCGAGCGCGATCTCCCCGAAGGTCAGATCCCCGGCCTGCCGATCAGCCACGATCCGCTGCGCGAGCCCGGCCCCACCGTCGGGCCCACCGAAAAGCCACCGCTCGACTAGGAGGCGCCGATGACCATCCCCGTTGAAATGCCGCCGCCGATTCCCAACCCGAATCCGGTCCCCGGCCCCGACTTCATCCCGCCCGTCCCCGGCCACCAGCCCGACCGCGTCCCCGGCACGTTTCCGGAACCGCCCGACGGCGTGCCTCCCGTGCCCCCGGCGGACGTTCCGCCATCCCCGGCACCGCCGGCTGGCTGATACGACAAACGACAGCGGCCCGATCAGTGATCGGGCCGCTGTCATTTTAGATGAAGCGAGGGGCGTCAGAACACTGCCAGGTACTTCAGCAGCGCGATAATGCCGACGATGATCACCACGATCTGGATGATCTGCTTGATGCGCGCTTCGACCGGCAGGCGCTGTACGAGCCAAAGAATGAGCACCACCACCAGGAAGGTGATGAGAATGCTGATCAGAAGTCCCATCTGAAGTCTCCGTGACGCTGCGGAAATGCAGGTCCCGGCACAACGCGCGAACTGCGAAAACGTCGCAGTGGCGTCACCAGATTCCGGTTAACGCCGATTCTGCCACAGCTGCCTTCCTTCCGCGCGACGTCGGGCTATCAGCGACGACGACATCTCGTCGCCCTTACCGGCCAGGCTTTCGCTCCAGGATCGCCCCAAGCTGGTCGATCTTGGCCGACAGTTCGTCGCGCCGGGCGATGAGGTCCGAGGGGTCGCGGCGGCCGAGGCTGATCTGGCGATCCAGAAGGTCCATCCACTGCGATTTCTGTTCGCGACTCGTCGGCACGTCGGAGGCGTGCGTTTCCACCCGCCCGTCGCGATGAAACAGGTAGCGGACGCCGTCGCGATCGAACTGGGTGGTATCGTAAGGTCCGCCGATCGGATAGCCGAGCTGGCGGATAAGCCGCATGGCCGCGTCCTTGGCCTCGCCTGCGAGCTCGGTCGCCGGCACCGGCTCGGTATTGCGCAGCTTCTCGTAGCTCTGCTCATTGTCGGCGAGGCTCTCACGCGCCCGGAGAATGGATGACAGTTCAAAGTGAAGCGACGCCCGTTCGATCGATGCGGCAGCGCGTTTCTCGGCCAGCTTGGCGCGCTCTTCGCCCCAGACCGTGTAACCGCGCTCGGCCATGAGCGCATTCCACGTGGCGCGCATGTCTTCTTCCAGATCCGTGCCGGAGACAATCTTTATGACAGCGGGAGAGTCGTCGCTTTCACGGGTCACCACGACTTTGGGGTCTGGCGTGTCGCGCAGCGCGGCTGCGATGGCATCGGCGGTCTTGCGTCCGGCAAGCCCGGAAGCAACGCGGTCGGCAATAGCCTCGATCATGACGATTCCGAAAATGAACTAAACAATGCCGCAGCGTGGCGGGGGAATCGTTAACAGGGCGTTTCCCCGGCCTTACGCCGCGTCGAACACGACCCGGTTGCGGCCTTCGCGCTTGGCGCGGTAGAGCGCCACGTCGGCGCGCTTCAGAATCATTTCCGGCGTATCGGTATCGCTCTCGTTGAGCGCCACGCCCACCGAGACGGTCACCGCCAGGGCCTGCTGCGTGCCCATGTCGAATTCGCGCTCGGCCACGGCCGTGCGCACGCGCTCGGCAACGTTCTGGGCTTGCCGGTAATCCGTGTCGGGCATCAGCACCACGAATTCCTCGCCGCCGAAACGGCAGGCGAGATCGACGCCGCGGATGTTTCTGCGCAGCCGCACCGCGAATTCCTTGAGCACGGCGTCGCCGATATCGTGGCCGTGGGTGTCGTTGACCGACTTGAAGAAGTCCATGTCGATCAGCATCACCGCCATGTCGCGTTCCTGCTCGCGCGCCTTGTCGAGCATCAGCGTCAGGTGGCGGTCGAAATAGCGGCGATTATAGAGGCCGGTGAGTTCGTCGGTCACCGCCAGCGCCAGCGTGTTGGTGACGCTCTGGCGCAGTTCCACCGCATAGCGCTGCCGGCGGATTTGCGTCCTGACGCGGGCCGAAAGCTCGTTGCGCTCCACCGGCCGCATGATGAAATCGTTGACCCCGAGATCGAGCCCGCGCACCACGCGCGGCCGGTCCGCCTCGTCGGCGATCAGGATGATCGGCAGGGTTCTGGTATGCTCGGCCGTCCGCATCTGCGAGCAGACGCGCAGCGGGTCGAAATCGGCCAGCGCCATCGAGACCAGCGCCAGCTCGTAATTGCCGTCGGCCACCGCGAGGATGGCGTCGGCCGGGTTGGCCAGCACGTCCACATGGTTGGCAATGGCGAGATAGCCGCGGATGCGTTCGGCGTGCCGCGCATCCGTATCGACCAAGAGGATGCGGCCGCCTTCGGAATTGATCGAGTCCATCGCCCTCATGGCGTCCTCGATGGCGATCTCCTGGCCGGTCTTGGCACGGGCGCGCAGCTCGTCGGTGAGCGCCTTGAGGCGGACCAGGCTTTTGACGCGCGCCATCAGCTGGATGTCGTCGACGGGCTTGGTGAGGAAATCGTCGGCGCCGACTTCGAGCCCGCGGACGCGGTCCGAGGGCTGGTCGAGCGCGGTGATCATCAGCACCGGGATATGGGCGGTTTCCTGGTTGGTCTTGAGGTGCTGGCACACCTCGAAGCCGTCCATCTCGGGCATCATGACGTCGAGCAGCACGATGTCGATGTCTTCGGCATCGCAGATGGCCAGGGCCTCGCGGCCCGAGGACGCGGTCCGGACCTCGAAATATTCCGCGGTCAGGCGCGCCTCGAGGAGACGCACATTGGTCGGAATATCGTCAACGATCAGCACACGTGCCGTCAAAGACCGTCGCCCCCAACAAATTCCGGGAAATTCTGCCCGACTATCAGCTAATTAGCTGGACCAATGTAGCGGGCAATCGTTTCCAAAAAGTGAGGCACCGAGATGGGTTTGGATATGTAGCCCTCGCAGCCGCCCTGGAGGATGCGCTCCTCGTCGCCTTTCATGGCGAAAGCAGTGACGGCGATGACGGGAATCGAGGCCAGGTCATCGTCTTCCTTGAGCCATTTGGTCACCACCAGGCCCGAGACTTCGGGCAGCTGGATGTCCATCAGGATCAGGTCGGGATGATGCGCACGGGCCAGCCCGAGGGCTTCCATGCCGTTGCGCGTCTGGATGATGTTATAGCCGCGGGATTCAAGCAGGTCGTTGAAGAGCTTCATGTTGAGCTCATTGTCTTCAACGATCATAACGGTCTTGGGCATGTCGCCTTCTGTTCCACCGGGAAATCCCGCAGGCACTGTGTATTGCCTGATCGGTGAAGTAACATCAATGCATTTCCAAACCCTGAAACGAGACCCGACTTGCCTGGCCTCAAGCCCGACCCGCTGACCCCGAAAATGCTGGCCGATCTGTGCCTTAGCCATCTGGCCGAGAATCCCGAGCAGCTCGGCGAATTCATGGTGCAGACCGGCACTTCGCCCGACGCAGTCCGCCGCGGCGCCGGCACCGATTCCTTCGGCCGGGGACTCATCGACTATTTCGCCCAGAACGAGCCGCTGCTCTTGGCGCTCTGCGCCAACGCCAGGATCTCCCCCGAGAGCTTCATGCGCGTCTGGGCCAAGCTCAATCCGGCGGGATGACCCTTGGCCCTGCTGCAGATCCTC
>DASWWF010000239.1:0-3134 GCA_036401035.1 Devosia sp. | reverse complement strand
TCATAGGCCTCGATGCCTTCGACCGGCGGGCGCTTGGGCTGGAACGAGCCGCCACCGGCCGCGATCACCACCACCTTGCACAGGAACACTTCATCCGCGTCGCTCTCCAGACGGAAGGTACCGTCCTCGAGCTTTTCGAGCCTGGTGATCATGCGGTTGAAGTGGAACTGCGGCCCGAAGGGCGCAATCTGCTGCATCAGGTTGTCGGTGAGGCCCTGCCCGGTGACCATGGGGAAGCCCGGAATGTCGTAGATCGGCTTTTCCGGATAGAGCTCGGCGCACTGGCCGCCGGGACGATCGAGAATGTCGACGACGTGGCATTTGAGGTCGAGCAGGCCGAGCTCAAAGACGGCAAACAGGCCGCACGGCCCCCCGCCAATGATGACCACATCGGTAACGATCTCGTTGCTCATTCACATTCTCAGTTTCGTTCGGGACCAATGCGGTCCGCTTCAACCTCAGGTTGTCATCCCTGCGAAAGCAGGGACCTACACAACCACTTGCTCTGCGGTGAGATGGGTCCCTGCTTCCGCAGGGATGACATCCGGTGCAGTTTTGCAGAATTACCCCGCGCGGCGCAGGAAGGGCCTCGTCCCGAGTGGGACTTCGGTGGTTCCGACGGGCTGGTAGAAGACGTTGACCTGGGCCAGCGAGCCCGTTTCCAGCGCTTTTCTGGTCGGCTCGTGCTTGACCACGAAGGCCTCGATGCCGCAGCGGCGCATCAGCGGGATCTGGTCGGCGAGCACGTCGCCGACGGCGCGGAGCTCACCCTTGTACTTGTAGCGCTCGTTGATCATGCGGGCGCTGGAATAGCCGCGACCATCGGTGAAAGCCGGGAAGTTGATGGCGACCGAGGCGAAACGGCCGAGGTCCTTTTCGACGTCCTCGACCCTGTCGCCCGGCGAGACCTGAAGCCCCAGCGGATGCGGATTGGCGAGGATGGCGTCGCGATTGGCGAGGAACACCGCCACCGGCACATGCACATAGCGCACCGAGGCCGCGTCGTCGCCCTCGACCCAGGGACGGAACGGATCGGCGATGAACGCGCCGTCCTTGAACAGATTCAGATCCTGCGCGGCCATCGGCTTGGCGATCGCTCCGTTGAAGTCAAAGTGGATGCCGCACTCTTTCTTGTTGAGGCCCCGCCACCGGCCGGCACGAGGATCCTCGCCTTCGGCGACAATGGTGGTGCAGGGCGCGCATCCAATGGATTTGTAGCCCTTAGCGAACAGCGGATGCTCGGGCAACCCATGCTTTTGTTTGTAGGCGTTGACCTCGACATCCGAGAAATAGGCCAGCGGATTGACCTTGATGCGGTCGTCGCTGGTCAGCTCGAAATGCGGCAGCACGCCGCGCTCCTTGGTCTGGTAGCGCTTGCGGCCGGTGACCCAGCCGCCAAAGCCTTCCATGACCGCGTCGAGCGGCTCGGTCTTGCGGATGTGGCAGCAGGAATCCGGGTCGGTTTCCCAGAGGTCGCCGTTGGGATCGAAGCGGGCCAGATCCTTGGCGTCGGGCACGAGGGCGACGATGTTGGTCAGCCCCAGATGCTGCTTGATGGTTTCGACATAGGCCAGCGTCTCGGGGAAGTGCTTGCCGGTTTCGAGGAAATAGACCGGCAGGTTCTTGTCGACCTGCGCCACCATGTGGAGCAGCACGATGGAATCGGCACCGAAGGACGAGACGATGGCGAGATCGTCGGCGAGGATTTCGGTCGCCTGCCGAAGCACCGAGACGCCATCCATCTCGTCGAACATGCCGTTGAGCGACATGATGCCGAGTTGGCGCAGCGGGTCCGGCTTCTTTTCGGAATGAAACAGCGGGCTGGCGACGGCGGCGCTAGGCATTGCCATAGAGCGCCTCCTTGAACGGTTCCTTGCCGAGCCGGCGGAAGGCGGCGATGAACGGCTCGTCGTCGCTCTGGCGGCGGGAAATGTAGAAGTCCACCAGCTTTTCGACCGCGTCGGGCACTTCCTCGGCCACGAAGCCGGGCCCGAGGATGTCGCCGATCGAAGCGTTCTCGGTGGCATCGCCGCCGACGGTGATCTGGTAGAGCTCGGTGCCCTTCTTCTCCACCCCGAGAATGCCGATATGGCCCACGTGGTGGTGACCGCAGGCGTTGATGCAGCCCGAAATCTTGATCTTGAGGTCGCCGATCTGCTTCTGCCGCTCGGGCGCGGCGAACTTGCGGCTGAGTTCCTGCGCGATCGGGATCGAACGGGCATTGGCGAGGGCGCAGAAATCGAGGCCAGGGCAGGCGATGATGTCGGTGATCATGCCGGCATTGCCCTCGGCAAAGCCGATGGCAACGAGCTTTTCGTAAATCTCGGGCAGGTCCGCGATCTTGACGTGCGGCAGCACGAGGTTCTGCTCGTGGCTGACGCGCAGCTCGTTGAACGAGTATTTTTCGGCGAGGTCGGCCACCGCTTCCATCTGCGCCGAGGTGGCGTCGCCCGGCGCGCCGCCGACGGGCTTGAGCGAAATGGTGACGGACACATAGCCCGGCTGCTGGTGCGCGTTGAGATTGTTGTCGAGCCAGCGCCCGTAGGACGGGTTGAGGATCTTCTCGCGCTCGATGTCGATCCGGGTGGCGTTGAGCCGCTCGAAAGCGGGCGCGGCGAAATAGGCGCCGATGCGATCGAGTTCGTCCTGCGGCAGGGTCAGCACCCCGCCCTTGACTTCGGCGAACTCGGCATCGACCTGCTCGCGGAAGCTCTCGATGCCCTCTTCGTGCACCAGAATCTTGATGCGCGCCTTGTACTTGTTGTCGCGGCGGCCGTAGCGATTGTAGACGCGCAGGATGCTCTCGAGATAGGCGAGCAGGTGCTCGTGCGGGACGTAGCCGTTGATCAGCTTGCCGATGATCGGGGTGCGGCCCAGACCGCCGCCGACCCAGACTTCCCAGCCGATCTCGCCTTCGGGATTGGTCGTGGCCTGCAGGCCGATGTCGTGGAAGCGGATCGCTGCACGGTCATGCGTGGCGCCCGACATCGCGATCTTGAACTTGCGCGGCAGGTAGAGGAACTCCGGATGGAGGCTCGACCACTGGCGCAGGATTTCGGCCACCGGACGCGGATCGATGATCTCGTCGGCCGCGGCGCCGGCGAACTGGTCGGTGGTGATGTTGCGGATGCAGT
>DASWWF010000238.1:0-3445 GCA_036401035.1 Devosia sp. | reverse complement strand
AGGCCAATGACGTGTCGACGATCACGCGTCTCATCGCCGCCGGGCAGGCGGTGGATGTCCGCGACCGCAATGGCCGCACGGCGCTGCTGATCGCCACCCATGCCAATGCGGTCGAGGCCGCCGCGGCGCTGATCGCGGCAGGCGCGGACGTCAATGCCAAGGACGGGAAGGAGGATACACCGTATCTCTATGCCGGCGCCGAAGGGCGCACCGCGATCCTCAAGCTCACGCTGGCCAACGGCGCCAATCTCAAGGACACCAACCGCTTCGGCGGCACCGCTCTGATCCCGGCGGCCGAGAAGGGGCATCCCGACAATGTCCGGCTGCTGCTGGCGGCCGGTGTTGCTGTCGATCATGTCAACAAGCTCGGCTGGACGGCGCTGCTCGAAGCCGTGATCCTCACCGACGGCGGCCCGGTGCATCAGGAAATCGTCCGCGACCTCATCGCGGGTGGCGCCAACGTGAACCTGCCGGACGGGCAGGGTGTGACGCCCTTGTCGCATGCGAAGGCGCGAGGGTTCACGGAGATCGTGAAGCTGCTCGAGGCGGCGGGGGCGCGGTAAATTGGGCTCGCTTGTGCCACACCCACCAGCTGTCATCCCGGGCTTGCCCCGGGACCCATCTCTCCTCCACTCGAACGGGCAAATGGGTCCCTGCTTCCGCAGGGATGACAATCGAGTTTGAGGTGAGGACCGGGGTACTACCCGATCTTCACTCCCACATACTCCCGCATCGGCTTCCTCACCGAGTCATTCCCATAGCTGATCACCAGCTTCTCCGTCCCGAACACCTCGTAGACGAACTCCACCGCGTCGCGGCTCGCGTCCAGCCAGTCCTTGTTGAGGAGGAAGATGTTGAACACGCACTTCGCCTCGATGCCGAACTCCCGGGCGATCTCGCCGTCGAAGCGGCCGAGGTCCCGGGCGTCGGTGAGGTTATGCATGCCGGGATACCAGTCCGGGCGCGTCAAACGCAGGTAGTCGATACGACGCTGCGCCTCCCCTTTCGGAAAGGCGCAGTGTCCGGTGTAGTCGATGGCCATCGCCGGGTTTAGTTCGGCAGGTCGGTGGCGCCCATCAGGAACTTGTCCATCGAGCGGGCGCACTGGCGACCTTCGCGGATGGCCCAGACGACGAGCGACTGGCCACGGCGCATGTCGCCGCAGGAGAAGATCTTCTCCTTGCTGGTCTTGTACTGGAAGGTGTCGGCGAAGACGTTGCCGCGCTTGTCCAGTTCGACGCCCGAATCCTTGATCATTCCATCCTGCACCGGGCCGAGGAAGCCCATGGCGAGGGTCACGAGATCGGCCTTGAGTTCGAACTCGGTGCCCGGGATGGGCTGGAACTTCTCGTCGGCGCGGGCGCAGATCAGCTTCTTGACCACGCCGTTCTCGCCCTCGAAGCGGACGGTGGCCACGGCGTAGTCGCGGGCCACGCCTTCTTCCTGCGAGGAAGACGTGCGCATCTTCATCGGCCAGTTCGGCCAGGTCAGCGCCTTGTTTTCCTTCTCGGGCGGGGCGGGCATGATCTCGATCTGGGTGACCGAGAGGGCGCCCTGGCGGTTCGACGTGCCGATGCAGTCCGAGCCGGTATCGCCGCCGCCGATCACCACCACGTGCTTGCCGCCCGCAAGGATCGGCGTCACGTTGTTGAGCGGCTCGTCGGTGACGCGCTTGTTCTGCTGGCTCAGGAAGTCCATGGCGAAATGGATGCCCTGCAGGTCGCGGCCCGGGATCGGCAGGTCGCGCGGCTTTTCGGCGCCGCCGGCCAGCGCGATCGCATCGTACCGGGCGGTGAGCTCGTCCATCGTGATGTCCTTGCCGACATGCACGCCGGTCTTGAACACCACGCCTTCGGCTTCCATCTGGGCCATGCGGCGGTCGATCACCGTCTTGTCCAGCTTGAAGTTCGGGATGCCGTAGCGCATCAGGCCGCCGATCTGCTGGTTCTTCTCATAGAGATGAACCTCGTGGCCGGCGCGGGCGAGCTGCTGGGCAGCCGCCATGCCGGCCGGGCCGGAGCCGACGACGGCAACCGTCTTGCCGGTCTTATTCGGATTGATCTGGGGCGTGATCCAGCCCTCTTCCCAACCCTTGTCGACGATGGCGCACTCGATGGTCTTGATGGTGACCGGGGTGTCCGGAATGTTCAGCGTGCAGGCCGCCTCGCATGGGGCGGGGCAGATACGGCCGGTGAATTCCGGGAAGTTGTTGGTCGAGTGCAGGTTCTTGAGCGCCTTGAGCCAGTCGCCCTTGTAGACCAGGTCGTTCCAGTCCGGGATCTGGTTGTTCACCGGGCAGCCGTTGTGACAGTACGGAATGCCGCAATCCATGCAGCGCGCCGCCTGTTCGCGGGTGCCTTCGTCGCCCAGCGGAATGACGAATTCCTGGTAGTGCTTCAGCCGCTCCGGAACCGGCTTGTACTTCCGGTCGCGGCGGTCGATCTCGAGGAAACCAGTGATCTTGCCCATTTTCTAACTCTCCCCGCGCCCTTACTCAGCCGCAACCTGGGCCGCGGCCCGTTCCTGTTCCATCTTGGCCAGTGCCTTGCGGTACTCGACCGGCATGACCTTGCGGAATTTGGGCAGGTAGGTGTCCCAGTTGCTCAAGATATGGTTGGCGCGCGACGAGCCGGTGAAGCTCTTGTGCCGGGCGATCAACTGATAGAGGCGCTCGGCATCGCCGCGACCGAGATCGTGCAGGATCTCGACCACGCCCATGGTCTGCAGGTCGCCCGACTGGTGGTACTCGCGGGCGCGGAGCTTTTCTTCCTCCACGACCGGCTCGAGCGACACCATCGACATGTTGCAGCGGCTCTCGAAGCTGTCGTCCTCGTCGAAGACATAGGCCACGCCGCCCGACATGCCGGCGCCGAAGTTGCGGCCGGTCTTGCCCAGCACCACGACAACGCCGCCGGTCATGTATTCGCAGCCATGGTCGCCGGTGCCTTCGACAACCGCGATGGCGCCCGAGTTGCGGACGGCAAACCGTTCGCCGGCCACACCGCGGAAGTAGCACTCGCCGGTGATGGCGCCATAAAGGGCGGTGTTGCCGATGATGATCGACTCCTCGGCGACATAGCCGCGCTGCTCCGGCGGACGCACGACGAGGCGTGCACCCGAGAGGCCCTTGCCGACATAGTCATTGGCTTCGCCGACCAGATCGATGGAGATGCCGCGCGTCGCCCAGGCGCCGAAGGCCTGGCCGGCGGTGCCGGTCAAGCTGATGGCGATGGTGTCGTCCGGCAGGCCCTTGTGGCCGTAGCGCTTGGCCACCGCGCCGCCCAGCATGGCGCCGGCCGAGCGGTCGACGCTGGCGATCTTTTCGACGATCTTGACCGGCGTGCCGTTCTCGAGCGCCGGCTTGGCCAGCTCGATGAGCTTGCGATCCAGCACCTTGTCGATCGGATGGTTCTGCTTTTCGGTGTGGGTGATGCCCACGCCTTCG
>DASWWF010000237.1:0-5693 GCA_036401035.1 Devosia sp. | reverse complement strand
TGAGGCCCGCGGCCCTAGGCCGCTACCCGCAATTGCTGAGGTTCGACGGGGGAGATCGCGCTGCGGTTTCCCCCGTTCTGTTTGGCCTTGTAGAGCGCGCGGTCGGCGGCGTTCATGAGGTCGGGCAGGGCGGTGGTCTCGAGGAAGAGGCCGATGCCCACGCTGACCGAGAGGGGCTGCGCCGCGTCCTCGATGGCGAAGTGCGTAGTCTCTACGGTACGGGAGAGGCGGTCGGCGATCATCTGCGACTGGACCTGGTCGGTGCCGATCAGCAGGATGCCGAATTCATCGCCGCTGAGCCGGCCGACAAGGTCGGTGCCCCGCACAGCGGCACGCAGCGCCTGGGCGACTTCGACGATAGCCGCGTCGCCGGTCTCGTGGTCGAAGGCGTCATTGATGGCCTTGAGGTTGTCGATGTCGATGACGAGCAGCGCCCCGCTGCCCGGCCGGCCGGATTGATGCAGGGCGGTGAAATAGGCCTCGGCGGCGGAGAGGAAGGCCCGGCGGTGGAAGAGCCCGGTCAGCGGATCGGTCGAGGCGGAGATCACCTGCTTGCGCCGCGTGGCGGCCATGCGGCGCAGGCCGTTGGCGAAAAGGAAGAGCAGCGGCGCAGTCAGCAGCGCCACGAGCACCAGGTTGCCGGCCTCGCCCGCGAGACTGTTGAACCAGCCGACCACCGCCGTGCACGCAATCGTGCCGATGATCGTGATGACCCAGGTCCAGCCCCAGCCGCGGGGCGCAGCGTCCATGACGGCTTGCGGCATTGCATCGCTCCTTCCAGCCCCAGTCTGGGCCGAAGGACTGAACGGGGCTCTCAAGCCACCGCTAAAATTTTAGCGATCTCAGGCGGCGGCGACCGAGGGCGGCGGCGGCTCGGCATCCGCGATGATGACGCGGTTGCGGCCCGATTGCTTGGCGCCATAGAGCCGGCGGTCGGCGATGCGGAAGAGGTCCGAGAACGAGATCGGCCGGTCGTAGACGGCGACGCCGACGCTCACCGACAGCGGATAGGTCGAGCCGTCGGGCATGAACGGCGTCTTTTCGATGGCGCGGCGGATGCGCTCGGCCACCAATGCGGCGACCTGCGGGCTGGCGCCTTTCAAGAATACGCCGAACTCCTCGCCGCCCAGCCGGCCGACCAGGTCGCCCTCGCGCAGATTGACCTTGATGGTGGTCGCCATCAGCTTCAGCACCTCGTCGCCGCGATCGTGGCCGTAGTGGTCGTTGATGACCTTGAAGTGGTCGGCATCGATGACGAGGAAGGCGCCCTCCGGTTCGGCATCGAGATGGCCGCTGACCTGGTGGGTGAAGGCGCGCCGGTTGAGGCAGGCGGTCAGCCAGTCGGTGGAAGCGAGGATCTCGAGCCGCTCATTGGCCAACCGCAGCTGCTGCTGGCGCAGCACGTGGTAGAACACCGTCGGCCCGCCGACCAGCACCGGCAGCGCCACCGACGCGGTGAGGCCCGCGAGGTTCAGGCCCTGGCCCAGCGACTGCATGATGGCTTCCGACAGCATCACCGACAGCACGGTTGCCGCCAGCGTCGCAAATACGGTCCAGCGGAAAATAGCCAACCAGGCTGCCCGCGGCAGCTCGCGTAGCCTCGACATCATGGTGCGTCCCCCAGACTTTGCGCGACGCTAGGCAGCATCCGTCAACGGTTGCTTGCCCGGATTGATAGAATTTTCCGCATCCTCCTGTTCATCCACAGATTCCGTTGCTGCTTTGTTCACTTTGTCGCTGGTAGGGTCGTAACGCTTCCCCTAAAGCTGGCTAGTCATGGACAAAGTGCGAATCATCGGGATCGATCCGGGGCTCCGGCGTTGCGGCTGGGGCGTGATCGAGAGTTTCGGCAACCGGCTGAGCTTTGTCGCCAGCGGCACCATCACGCCCAGGGTCGACGAAGAGCTGGCGGTGCGGCTGACGGCGCTCTATCGGGGCCTCTCCGACCTCATCGCGCAGTACCGCCCGGACGAGGCGGCGGTGGAAGAGACCTTCGTTTCCGCCGGCGCGCGCTCGGCGCTGCAACTGGGGCAGGCGCGCGGCGTGGCGCTGATGACGCCGGCCTCGATGGGCCTGCCGGTGGGCGAATACGCCGCCAATCTCGTCAAGAAATCCATCGTCGGCACCGGTCACGCCGAAAAGGGACAGATCCAGCTCATGGTCAAGACGCTCATGCCGCAGGCCGATTTCAAGGGCGCCGACGCCGCCGATGCGCTCGCAATCGCCATCTGCCACGCGCATCACCGCAGCCACCGCAAGCTGGCGGTGGGACAATGATCGGCAAGCTCAAGGGCCTCGTCGACGGCTTCGGCGACGACTACGTGCATCTCGATGTCGGCGGCGTCGTCTACGAAGCCTTCTGCTCATCGAAGACGCTGGCGGCGCTGCCGCAGGTCGGACATGCCACGGTCGTGCATATCGAAATGATCGTCCGCGAGGACATGATCCGGCTCTATGGCTTTGCCACCGAGGCCGAAAAGCTCTGGTTCCGCATCCTGATGACGGTGCAGGGGGTCGGCGCCCGCGTCGCGCTCTCCATCCTCTCTGTGCTCAGCATCGCCGAACTCTCGAGCGCCATTGCGCTCCAGGACAAGACCATGATCGGCCGCGCCAATGGCGTCGGCCCCAAACTCGCCGTCCGCGTCGTCACCGAACTCAAGGGCAAGGTCCCGGCCACCGGGGTGCTCGACCCGGGCGTCCTCGGCCTCCAGGCGGCGCTCGGCGATGGCGTCGCCTCCGGCAACATCGCCGATGCCGTCTCCGCCCTCACCAATCTCGGCTACTCCAGCGCCCAGGCCTCCGCCGCCGTGGCGCGGGTGGTGGGCCGCGAGGGCGACAGCGTGGCGACGGACAAGCTGATCCGGCTGGGGCTCAAGGAACTGAGCAGCTAGCCTTGCGAGTGGATGCATTCCTTACTATTTTGAGAAGTAAGGAAATGGAGATTGCGCCGTGAACGAATATGCGACGATCCGGCTGTCGACCGTGACCAGCAAGGGCCAGACCACCATCCCCAAGGAACTTCGGGATATGCTTGGCATCAAGGAAGGCACGCCGCTGCGGTGGCAGCTCGAAAATGGCGTCCTCACCGTCCGTCCCAAGACCAAACGGCTGGAGGACTTTGCCGGCATTCTGGGTCTGCCGCCAAACGGCCGCCACGTCACCATCGAGGAGATGACTGACGACATTGGCCGTGCCGCCGCCGAGGATATGGAACGCATCAACGCGCAGTCGGCCGAGGAATGATCGGGCTCGACAGCAATGTCCTGGTCCGGCTCTTCGTCCAGGACAATCCAACGCAGTCGGCCGCGGCGACCAGATATCTCTCGGAACGAACCGAGAGTGACCCAGCCTTCGTGAGTGTCGTCGTCATATGCGAGATGGTCTGGGTATTGCAGAAGTCCTACGGCTACGCAGGCGCAAAGGTGCATCAAGCGCTCAACTCGCTCTTTGAAAGTGCCAATGTCGTGATCGAGCACGCAGAACTGGTCGACCGGGCGATCGCGGAGGCTCGCGAGAGCAAGGCCGACATCGCTGACTGCATCATCGCCGCGCTCGCGGCCGATGCCGGCGCGACCATTACCGTGACGTTCGACAGGACGGCCGCCAAGCGTGTCTCCAGCATGGAGCTTCTCGCATGACCCGCTACATCGCCAAGCCCGTCCGCTTCTGGCTCGCGCATGCGCTGGTGCTGCCGCTGCTGACGACGTTCGTGCTGCTGGTGCCGGTCTATTTCTTCACCATCCTCTGGCCGGGAGGGCTCGGATGGGAGATGGAGGGCCATAAGGTCTGGACCTTCTTTCTGGGCGCGTTCGTCGCGGCCTATCTGATCGGCGCCGGCCTTGCGGCGATCTATTCGGCGCTGCTGGCGCTCTGGCAGTGGCGGCGCGGTGGGCACACCTTCCCCGAGGCCATGCTGATCGCATGGGCGATCGTAGCGCTGGCCCTGGCGGCGGTGACACTCACCGGCAGCGTCTATTCCTACAATCTCTACTTCGCCATTGCCTGCGCTGGGGCCATGCCGCTGATGTGGCTCGTCTGCCGCTGGATCGGCATCGTCTATCGCTCCGTACCTCACCTGCAAAAGGGTCCCGTGTGACCGATCTCACCAACTCCACCGCCGGCCGTGACGATCCGCTGGATGTGTCCCTGCGGCCGTCCGGGTTTTCGGAATTCATTGGCCAGGCGGCGGCGCGCGCCAACCTGCAGGTGTTCATCGAGGCGGCCAAGAAACGCGGCACGGCGCTCGACCACGTGCTGTTCGTCGGCCCACCGGGCCTCGGCAAAACCACCTTGGCGCAGATCATTTCGCGTGAGCTCGGCGTCGGCTTTCGCGCCACCTCCGGGCCGGTGATCTCGAAGGCCGGCGATCTCGCCGCGTTGCTCACCAATCTCGAAGAGCGCGATGTGCTCTTCATCGACGAAATCCACCGGCTCAACCCGGCCATCGAGGAAATCCTTTATCCGGCGATGGAGGATTATCAGCTCGATCTCATCATCGGCGAAGGCCCCGCGGCCCGCTCGGTGCGCATCGATCTGGCGAAATTCACTCTCGTCGGCGCCACCACCCGTGCCGGGCTCCTCACCACGCCGCTGCGCGATCGCTTCGGCATTCCGGTGCGGCTCAACTTCTATACGCCTGAGGACCTGGTGCTGATCGTCGAGCGCGGCGCGCGCCTCCTCGGCATCGGCATGGCGCCCGATGGGGCAATGGAGATCGCCCGCCGCTCGCGTGGCACGCCGCGCATCGCGGGGCGCCTCCTCCGCCGCGTCACCGATTTCGCGCTGGTCGATGGCGCCAGGGAGATCACCCGTACCCTCGCCGACAAGGCGCTGCTGCGGCTCGATGTCGATGCGCGCGGGCTCGACCAGCTCGACCGGCGCTACCTCAGGGTCATCGCCGAGAACTATGGCGGCGGACCGGTGGGCATCGAGACCGTGGCCGCTGCTCTGTCGGAGCCGCGCGACGCTATCGAGGAAATCGTGGAGCCCTACCTGCTGCAGCAGGGTTTCATCCAGCGTACCCCGCGCGGCCGCATGCTGACGGCGCAGGCCTTCCAGCACATGGGCTACACGGTGCCGCAGGGTTTCGTCGGCCAGCAGGCGAGCCTGTTCGAGGAGCCGGAGGGGGAGGAATGACCCGCCACATGCTGGCCTATGATCTGGCGCCGGGGCGTTTCACCTGCCGGGCCGCGGCCGTCGTCGAACGGGATAGACATGTGCTGGTCGGTCGCACGACATCAGAATCCATCTGGTATTTGCCGGGCGGGCGGGTCGAGTGGGGCGAGACTACGCGCGAGGCCGCCGAGCGGGAACTGATCGAAGAACTTGGGGTGCCCGGTCAACTCGGCGAGTTGGCAATGGTGCTGGAAAATTTCTTCGTTCATGGCGGCCAGCGCTTTCACGAACTTGCCTACTATTACCCGGCGACGCTGCCTGACGGTTTTCCTTTCCGCAGTGACGGACAGGTCTGTCATCGTGGACGAGACGGTGATGTCGAACTGGAGTTCAGGTGGGTCAGGGTCGACGCAGAGAGTCTGCGCGCCTGCGCTTTCCGTCCGTTGATGCTATGCGGCGAGTTGGCCAGCTTTGGCACGGCGTTCCGCCACGTGGTCATCCACGATTCCAGCTGGATGACCGGCCATGCCTGATCCGCACCGCCTCTCCGTCCGCGTCTATTACGAAGACACCGACTT
>DASWWF010000236.1:0-4643 GCA_036401035.1 Devosia sp. | reverse complement strand
GTGACCATCCCCGATCCGCGCGGCGTCACCCTGCATCGGGTCGAGAGCGCGCGAGACATGGCCGCCGCCGTCGATGCGCTGCTGCCTGCCGATGCCGCGATCTTCGCCGCTGCCGTCGGCGACTGGCGCGTAGCGGAGGTGGCGAGCGGCAAGATCAAGAAGACGGGCGGCGCCCCACCGGCTTTGGCGCTGGTCGAAAACCCCGACATCCTCGCCACCACCGGCCATAGCCCGAAACGCCCTCGCCTCGTCATCGGCTTTGCCGCCGAGACCTCGGACCTGTTGGCGAATGCGCGTGGCAAACTCGAGCGCAAGGGGGCCGACCTGATCGTCGCCAACGATGTGTCAACCCACGCCATGGGTGGCGCGCGCAATCGCGTCACCCTGGTCTCGGCGACGGGCGCCGAGCCCTGGCCCGAACTGGACAAGCACGAAGTGGCCGAGCGCCTCGCCCGGCTGGTGGCCCAGCGGCTGAGCGCCCCCTGAGGGCCCACCGCATGCTCATGCCAGCAAGACCCGCGACATCGTGCGGTCTTTTCACCAGGCGGTAACGGCGGAGAAAGATTAGCTCCATCCGCCGATAGGGTTTGCGCGCCCGGCGGAGTATCACTGCGCCCAGTCGGAGGCACCAAGACCTCCAGATTCAGGAGAAGCCATCATGCTGACCATTCGCCGCCGCACCCTGTTGGCCGCCGCGCTGCTTTCGAGCGCGCTGTTCGTGCCCGCAGCCCAGGCGCAGGACTTCGACCCCAACGCCGCCATCCGCATCGGCTCGCTTTACGAGCCGCAGAACCTCGACAACACCGCCGGCGCCGGCCAGGGCATCAACGAGGCCTTCAACGGCAACGTCTACGAAGCCCTTTTCCAGCTCACCGATGCCGGCACTGTCGAGCCCAAACTCGTCGACAGCTACGAGGCTTCCGAAGATGGCCTCACCTACACCTTCAAGCTCAAGCCGGGCGTCACCTTCCACTCCGGCGATCCGCTGACCGCCGCCGACGTGAAATATTCGATCGAGCGCGTCACCGCCGAAGCGTCGAAGTCCTCGCGCAAGCGCAGCCTCTCGACCATCACCGGCATCGAGACCCCCGACGACTCGACGGTGGTCATCACCCTTTCGGCCCGGTCGATCTCGCTGCCCTACAACCTGAGCTATGTCTGGGTGGTCAACGACGCCGCCGCCGACATCACCGCCACCGAAGACGGCACCGGCCCCTACAAGCTCGCCGAATGGCGCCGCGGCTCGGCCCTCGCGCTGGCTCGCAACGATGCCTACTGGGGCACCGCCCCGACCAATGGCGAAGTGACCTTCCAGTATTTCACCGACGCCACCGCGCTCAACAATGCGCTCCTGACCAACGCAGTCGACGTCATCACCTCGGTGCAGAGCCCGGACTCGCTGGCCCAGTTCGCCGGCAACGCCCAGTTCACCGTCACCGAGGGCGCTTCGACCACCAAGGAACTGCTGGCCTGGAACGACCGCGTCGCCCCGTTCGACAACGTCAAGGTCCGCAAGGCGCTGGCCAAGGCCACCGACAAGGCCAAGCTGCTCAACGCCATCTGGGGCGACTACGGCACCCTGATCGGCTCCTTCGTGCCGCCGACCGACCCCTGGTATGTCGATCTCACCGGCGTGGATGCCTATGACGTTGAGGCCGCCAAGGCGCTGCTGGCCGAGGCCGGCTATCCGGATGGCTTCGAGTTCACCCTCGACACCCCCGACTACGACCCGCACCCGATCGTCGCGCAGTTCCTGCAGGCCGAATACGCCAAGGTCGGCGTCAAGGTGAACATCAACATCATCACCGCCAACGAGTGGTACGAGAAGATCTACAAGGCCCACGACTTCCAGGCGACGCTGCAGGAGCATGTGAACCACCGCGACATCGTCTTTTACGGCAATCCCGACTTCTACTGGGGCTACAACAACCCCGACGTGGTCAAGCTGATCGCCGACGCAGAAGCCGCCGGTTCGGAAGCCGAGCAGGTCGAAAAGCTGACCGAGGCCAACAAGATCATCGCCGAGGATGCCGCCAGCAACTGGCTCTATCTCTACCCGCAGATCGTCGTCTCGGCCGCCAATGTCTCGGGCTACCCGGTCAACGGCCTCAACTCCCAGTTCTTCGCCTACGGCATCAAGAAGGCGAACTAACGCCTTCCACTGACTCAGAAGGCCCCTGCGCTTCGGTGCGGGGGCCTTTCGCTTGGAGGTACCGACCCCACCGGCTGTCATCCCGGGCTTGACCCGGGACCCATCTCTCCACCACTCGAACCGATGAGTGGGTCCCTGCTTTCGCAGGGATGACATCGAGTTGGGCTGGACAATCCAACCCTTCCAGCCGAAACAGAACCCGATGCTGACCTACCTTCTCCGCCGGCTGGCCATATTGCTGCTGTCGCTGTTCATCGCGGCAGTGGCCCTGTTTGTGCTGCTGCGGCTCTTGCCCGGCGATCCGGCCAATGCCCTGCTCGGCGTCGGTGCGACGGAGGCGCAGATCGAGGCCGCGCGCCAGCAGGTCGGCTCCGATCAGCCGCTGCTCATCCAGTTCATGAGCTTTATCGGCAACCTCGCCCGCTTCGACCTCGGCACCTCCTTCGTCAGCAAGGCCGGCGTGCTCGGCGAAATCGGCAACCGCATGAGCGTCACCCTGCCGCTGACCATCCTTGGCTTCCTCGCGGCCATCGCCATCGCGCTGCCGCTGGGCATCCTCGCGGCCGTAAAGGCCGACCGCTGGTACGGCAACGCCATTTCCGTGGTCAGCCAGCTCGGCATCGCCATCCCGGTATTCTGGCTCGGCATCCTGCTGGTGACGCTGTTTGCGGTGAACCTCCGTATCCTGCCCTCGTCCGGCTTCCCGCTGCGCGGCTGGAGCAATTTCGGCGAGGCCGCCACCGCCATGATCCTGCCGGTGCTGACAGTCGCCATCGTCATTGCCGCCTCGCTGATCCGCTATGTCCGCGCCGCCACCCTCGACGTGCTCGGCTCTGACTATATCCGCACGGCCCGGGCGCTTGGCGCCAGCTTCCCCGAAGCCCTCGTGCGGCACGGCATTCGCAACGGCGCCGTGCCGGTGATCTCCATCCTCGGCATCGAACTGGCGACGACCTTCCTCGGCGCCGTGGTTGTGGAAAAGGTCTTCGCCCTGCCTGGCCTGGGTTCCATGCTGCTGCTCGCCATCCAGCAGCGCGACTACCCCAATGTGCAGGGCGTGCTGTTCATCTCGACGCTCCTGGTGCTGCTGATCGGCTTTGCCGCCGACCTCGTCCAACGGATCGTCGACCCGCGCCTGCGCGGCCGGGGCACCGGTTCATGAGCCGCCGCCATTCGCTCACCCTCTGGGCCGGCCTGATCCTTGTCGGCCTCCATGTCGCCACCGGCCTGCTGACGCTGGTCTGGACGCCCTACGACCCCAGCGCGCTCGGCGGCGGCCGCCTCGCTCCCCCGTCCCTCGACCACTGGCTCGGCACCGACCGGCTCGGCCGCGATTTCCTCACCCAGGTGATGATCGGCTCGCGCATCGCGCTGATCGTCGGGGTGGGCGCCGTCGCCATCGGCGCGGTGATCGGCGTGACCCTCGGCGTGCTCGCCGCCTTCGCCACGAAACTGCTCGACGACGCGCTGGCAGCGACCTTCGACATTCTCATCGCCTTCCCCACCCTGCTGCTCGCCATGCTGGTGGTCGCGGCCGCCGATACGGCGAGCCTCTTTACCGCCATCCTTGCGCTGGGCATTGCGCTGTCGGCCATCGTCGGGCGCCTGACCCGCATCCTCGCCAAGCGCGTATTGCTGATGGACTACATCGCCGCCGCCCGCACGTCGGGGACGTCCTGGCCCGGCATCGTGGTCCAGCACGTGCTGCCCAATATCTGGCCGACCCTCTCGGTCAACTTCGCCCTGCAGTTCGGCCTCGCCGTCATCGCCGAAGCTTCGCTCTCGTACCTCGGCCTCGGCGCCCCGCCGCCCAATGCCAGCTGGGGCCGCCTGCTGCAGGAAGCTCAGGGCACGGTCTACACCGCCCCCATCGGCGCCATCGCGCCCGGCATCGCGCTGGTCACCCTCGCTATCGGCGTGAACCTCCTCGCCGACGGCCTGCGCGAATTCACCGATCCGTCCCGGAGGCGCGCATGAGCCTCCTCACCATCGACAACCTCACCGTCGCCGCCGGCGGCCCGCCGCTGGTGGATGGTCTCAGCCTCACCATCGCCCCCGGCGAACGCCTCGGTCTCATCGGCGAGTCCGGATCGGGTAAATCGCTCACGGCAATGTCGGTGCTCGGCCTCCTGCCCGGGACGATCACTGCCACCGGCAGCATCACGCTTGCCGGCCATTCCGTGATCGGCGCGCCCGACCACCAGCTCGACCGGCTGCGCGGCACCGCCGTCGCCTGCATCTTCCAGGAACCGCTGACCGCCCTCGACCCGCTGATGCGGCTCGGCACCCAGGTGGCCGAGGCCGTCACCCGTCGCGCCCGCCGCGACGGCCGGTCGACCGATGTCCGCCGCGCCGTGCTCGATCTCTTCGCCCAGGTCGCCCTGCCCGATCCCGAGCGCATCGCCCGCGCCTACCCGCACGAAGTCTCCGGCGGCCAGCGCCAGCGCGTCGCCATCGCCATGGCGCTCGCCTGCAAGCCTGACCTGCTGAT
>DASWWF010000235.1:0-2692 GCA_036401035.1 Devosia sp. | reverse complement strand
CTCGATTTCGTCGCCCGCATGTATCGGCTCGACAGGCGTAGGCAGCGGGTGGACGACGCGCTGCGCGATCTTGGTCTGGCCGACCGGCAAAAGCAGCTCGCCGGGTCGCTGTCGGGCGGCTGGAAGCAGCGGCTGGCCCTGGCAGCGTGCCTTCTGCACAACCCGCAACTGCTGCTGCTCGACGAACCGACCGCCGGCGTCGACCCCAAGGCGCGCCGCGACTTCTGGGACGAAATCCGCCGGCTCTCGGCCAAGGGCGTTACCGTGCTGGTCTCGACCCATTATATGGACGAAGCGGTCCAGTGCGACTTCATCACCTACATCGCCTACGGCAAGAAGCTGATCGACGGGCGCTCGGCCGACATCCCGAAGATGGTCGGGCTCGAGACCTGGCGCGTCGAGGGGCCCGATCTCGCGGCGCTGGAAGACCGGCTGGTCAAGGAACCGGGGGTGGAGCAGGTGGCCCGCTTCGGCGCGGTGCTGCATGTGTCGGGCACCGACAAGGCGGCGCTCGACGCCACGGTCGAGCGGCTCAAGGCCGAAGGTACGCATCGCTGGAGCCTGCAGGTGGCCGGGCTCGAAGAGGCGTTCATTTATCTCATGGCCGGCGCGCGCGACAATTTCGCCGTTGACTCGGACTTGAAGATTGCCGGCGACGCCGGCAGGGGGGCCGCGGCATGACCGCGTTCTCGCTCAGGCGCTTCGGTGCGGTGCTCTACAAGGAGTTCATCCAGATGCGGAGGGACCATGTCACCTTCGCGATGATGATCGGCCTGCCCATCGTGCAACTGCTGCTGTTCGGCTTTGCCATCAATGCCGATCCGCGCCACCTGCCCACCCTGGTGGAGATGGGCGACGACGGCCCACTCACCCGGGCGGTGATCTCGGGCTTGCAGCAATCGGGCTATTTCGATTTCCGCGGGCCGGTGATGGGCGTCGCCGAGGGCGAGGAGGCGCTGCGCCGGGGCGAGGCCAGTTTCGTCGTCGTCATTCCGCAGGATTTCGAGCGCGACGTGATCCGCGGCCGCCATCCGGAAGTCCTGGTCGCGGCCGATGCCTCGGACCCGTCGGCGGTGGGCGGCGCCTCGGCGGCACTGTCGGGCATCGTCAACGGCGCCATCAAGGATGTGCTGCAGGGACCGCTGGCAGCCACGGCCGGTGCGCCGCCCGCCTTTTCGGTGGTGGTGCATCGCGAGTACAATCCCGAGGGCAAGACCTCGACCAATATCGTGCCGGGACTGCTCGCCATCATTCTCTCGATGACCATGGTGATGATCACCGCCGTCGCCATCGTCAAAGAGAGCGAGCGCGGCACCATGGAGATGCTGATTGCCACACCGGCGCAGCCGCTCGAAGTCATGCTGGGCAAGATCCTGCCATATGTGTTCGTGGGCTATGTACAGGCGGTGGTGTTCCTGGCCGCCGCCGCGCTCGTTTTCGGCGTGCCGTTCGAAGGCAGCTGGCTCGCCTTCTTCATCGGCTTCAATCTCTACGTCGTCGTCAACCTGGCGCTGGGCTTTCTAATCTCGACGGTGGCGCGCAGTCAGATGCAGGCGATGCAGCTCTCGTTCTTCACCATCCTGCCCTCGATCCTGCTCTCGGGCTTCATGTTCCCATTCGCCGGCATGCCGGGCTGGGCGCAGTTCCTGGGCACCGGCGTACCGGCGACGCATTTCCTGCGCGTGGTGCGGGCAGTGATGCTCAAGGGCGGCGACGTGGGCGACGTCGCGCCGCAATTCCTGGCGCTGGGGGTTATCCTGGTGGTGATCTCAGGCGTGGCCATGCTGCGGTACAGGCAGACGCTGGATTGATTTCGGATATTGGCAGTGGGGAATCCTCTCCCGCGGGCAGGCGGGAGAGGTTCGCCGACTGAGACTGCGCTCGGCAAGTCACATGCGACCTTGCCGAGCCAGGCCCAGGCGACGAGCACGAGCAGGAAGAGCGCGAGCTCTTCCATCAGGCGGCGGCCGCCTTGGGCGGCAGGAAGGTGAGGCCGTAACGGGCGCCGATGGCCATCACGGCAGCGGGGTCGCCGGCCTTCTCGTTGACGACGTCGATGAAGAAGTTCTCGAAGCCGCCCGGGGTCACCGTCACCAGCAGCCGGCCCTCGCTGGTGCCGATGTTCTTGAAGGTGTGGGGCACGCCGCGCGGCAGCACAACGTTGGTGCCGGGGCCGCCGGTGAAGGTCTCGTCGCCGCACCAGAACTGGAACTGGCCCGACAGCACGTAGAACATTTCGTCTTCGCGGTCATGGATGTGCATCGGCGGGCCGTCATTGGCGGGAACGATGCCCTCGAAGACCGACATGGCGCCATCGGTGGCGCGGGTGGGGACGCGGATATCGACGGTGCTGATCGAGTTGACGCGCTGGGCGGAGCCGGCGGGGGACAGGGCAGCGGACTTAAAGGTCATGAGGTCTCTCCTTGGTTGGCGGCGGGGCGCCGCGTTTCGATGGGCAAGGAGTTACGCGGGGCGCCGCGATATGATAATCCCGATGATCGAACGAGATTGTTCGGATAATCAGTGCAATGAAGACGCTCGATCCGCTCTCCGGCGTGGCTTTGTTCATCGCGGTTTCAGAAACCCTCAATTTCGCCGAGGCAGCGGAGCGGCTGGGCATGTCGCGGGCGACGGTCAGCGCGCAGATCGGCGATCTCGAGCGGCGGCTCGGGGTGCGGCTGTTCCAGCGCTC
>DASWWF010000234.1:0-2399 GCA_036401035.1 Devosia sp. | reverse complement strand
CGCCTGATCCTCGCGCCACCGTTCGTGCTCGACTATGTCGCCGCCCATGAAGTGGCGCATCTGGTCGAAATGAACCATTCCGACGCCTTCTGGGAGACCGTCGAACGCACCCTCCCCACCATGAACCGCGGCCGCGCCTGGCTGAAGGCGCATGGCCGGCAGTTGATGGTGTACGGGGTGGATGGCTGAGCGCCAGCGGGCGCTCCACTTTCAAAAGCCAAGCCCGCCGGCCGGAGTGTCTCCTCCCCCCTTGCGGGGGAGGGTCAGGGTGGGGGGGGTGCCCATGCATCGGGACGGTGTCCGTGACACCCGGACTAACCCCAGCATCACCGCATCCTGCACCCCCCACCCCTGTCCCCTCCCCGCAAGGGGGAGGGAGACCCGACTGAAGTACCCACGCCCCCAAAACAAAAAGGCCGGAGCAGTGCTCCGGCCTTTGTTCATTCCACCCGCAAACCTCAGCCCCCGAAAATGTCGCCCAGGGCGTCCATCAGGTTGCGGCGTTGGGGTTCGACGGTGGGGGCGGTTTCCATCGGCGCGAGGCCCGGCTCGAGCGGGGCGGCAGCGGTGAATTCGCCCGGCAGGGGGCTGACCGGCAGGCCTTCATGCGCCTTGGTCATGAATTCGGACCAGATTTCGGTGGGGATGTTGCCGCCCGAGAGCGTGGTGCCCGTATCGTCGTCATTGCCGAGCCAGACGCCGGCGACCATGCGCGAGGTATAGCCGACAAAGAGCGCATCGCGGGCCTTCTGGCTGGTGCCGGTCTTGCCGGCGATGGGCCAGCCGTTGAGATGCGCCTTTTTGCCTGTGCCGATCTCGAGCGCCGTGGTCATCATGTCGTTCATCTCGCCCACGATATGGGGCTCGATCACCTGGCCGGGGCCGGCCGGAATCTGCTCGTAGAGCACCTTGCCGGGCTGGCCGTTCTTGGGCGCCGTCTCGATGCGGGTGATGACCGAGGGGATGACACCCACGCCGCCATTGGCGAAGGGGGCATAGGCGCCGGTCAGCTCGAGCAGCGAGACTTCCTGCGTGCCCAGCGCGATCGAGGGCACCGCCTGCAGCGGCGAGCCGATGCCCATGCGATAGGCGGTGTCGACGACGATCTGCGGCGTCACATCGATGGCGAGGCGGGCCGAGATGGTGTTGAGCGAATAGGCGAGGCCCTGCCGCAGCGTCACCGGGCCGGCATATTTGCCCGAGGCGTTGGACGGGCTCCAGCCGTTGTAATCGAAGGGCGCGTCATCGGCGACGGTATCGGGCGTATAGCCCTTCTCCATGGCGGCCAGATAGACGAAGGGCTTGAAGGTCGAGCCCGGCTGGCGCCGCGCAGTGACGGCGCGGTTGAACTGGCTCTGCGCATAGTCGACGCCGCCGACCAGCGCCCGCACGGTGCCGTCGACATCCATGGCGACCAGCGCGCCCTGCGAGAAGCCCTTGGCCTCGCCGTTCTTTTCGACGGCGGTGCGGACGATGTCCTCGGCGGCCTTCTGCAGGTCCCAGTTGATGGTGGTGGAGACCACCACGTCTTCGGTGACGTCGCCGATATAGGCTTGCATCAGGGTTTCGACCCAGTCGGCCACATAGGATTCCGAGCCGGTCACCTTGGTGCGGATGCGCTGGTTGGGGTCGAGCGAAGCGGCCTTGGCCTCGGCATCGGAAATATAGCCTTCCTTGGCCATGGACTGCAGCACCAGCTTGGCGCGCGCGTTCGCGGCTTCCGGATTGGTGCGCGGGTTGACGCGGGAGGGCGCCTGCACCGTGCCGGCCAGCATGGCGGCTTCGCCGAGCGACAGGTTGCGGGCCGATTTGCCGAAATAGGTCTGCGCCGCGGCCTCGATGCCGGTCGAGTTGTGACCGAAGAAGACGCGGTTGAGGTAGAGCTCGATGATGTCGTCTTTGGAATAGTTCTGCTCGAGCCAGAGGGCGAGCATGGCTTCCTGCACCTTGCGTTCGAGCGTCTGGTCGGGCGTCAGGAACAGGTTCTTGGCGAGCTGCTGGGTCAGCGTCGAGGCGCCACGGGTGACGCGGCCGGCCTGCGCGCTTTCGATGGCCACGGAAACGAGGCCGAGCACGTCGATGCCGAAATGCTCGTAGAAGCGGCGGTCTTCGATGGCGACGAAGGCGGCCGGCACATAATAGGGCAGTTCGCGCAGCGAAATGGCCTCGCCGCCGGTCTTGCCGCGGTTCGAGATCAGTTGGCCATTGGCGGCGACGATGCGGATATTGGCCGGGCGCTCGGGCACCGCCCAGGTGTTGGCAGCCGGCATCTGCATGGCGAAATAGGCAACCACACCGGCAACGGCGATGCCGCCCCAGATGCCGAGCACCAGGAGCCACGAAAACAGCTTCCACAGGATACGGCCGAAGGTCAGGGGCTTCCGTTCACGGCCGCCGCG
>DASWWF010000233.1:0-2652 GCA_036401035.1 Devosia sp. | reverse complement strand
GGTCAAGGGCACCGAATTCATTGATATGCTCGAAATGTTCCTCGCTGACGAAGCCACCAAGTCGATCATCATGATCGGCGAAATCGGTGGTTCGGCCGAGGAGGACGCGGCGCAGTTCCTGATCGACGAAGCCAAGAAGGGCCGCAAGAAGCCGATGGCTGGCTTCATCGCGGGCCTGACGGCGCCCAAGGGCCGCACCATGGGCCATGCTGGCGCCGTAATTTCGGGTGGTAAGGGCGGCGCCGAAGACAAGATCGCCGCCATGGAAGCAGCCGGCATCAAAGTGTCGAAATCCCCTGCCAGGATCGGCGTCACTCTGGCGGAAGTCCTCAAGGGCTGACACCCTCGAGTCTCTAGGGAAAGAAGGCGTGGAGCCGCCTTCTTTCTTAACAGGATGCAAAGGTAATGCGGGCAAACTCCAGCCCGCGCAAAAAGCCCCCGTCGAGTACTTCCGGGGCAGTCAAGAAGGATGGCGGGGTCGAATGCCCCGCGGCACACCATGACCCGACAAGAAAAGAACGAACAGTTCTTGCTCTCTTCTTTCCTCTACGGCGGCAACGCCGACTATATCGAAAACCTCTACGCCCGCTGGAAGGCCGATCCCAACAGCATCGACCAGACCTGGGCGAGCTATTTCGGGCGCCTCGAGGATACGGCGACCGATGTCGCCAAGAACAGCGAGGGACCCTCCTGGCAGCGCCGCGACTGGCCGCAGCAGGCCAATGGCGACCTGGTCTCCGCCCTCGACGGCGACTGGGGCCTCTCCGAAATCACCGTCAAGGCCGGCAAGGCGCTGGGCAAGAAGGCCGAGACCGAGGGCGCTCCCGCCCCGTCGCCGGTCGACGTGCTGCAGGCGACGCGGGATTCCATCCACGCCATCATGATGATCCGCGCCTATCGCATGCGCGGTCATCTGCATGCCGATCTCGATCCGCTGAAGATGAAGGCCGATGAGCCGGCGCCCGAACTCGATCCGGCGACCTATGGCTTCAGCGAAGCCGATTACGGCCGCAAGATCTACATCGACAACTATCTGGGCATGGAATTCGCCACCGTGCCCGAGATGCTCGAGGTTTTGAGGCGGACCTATTGCTCGACCGTCGGCGTCGAGTTCATGCACATCTCCGATCCCGAGGCCAAGCAGTGGATCCAGGAGCGCATGGAGGGCCCGGACAAGGAGATCAAGTTCACGCCCGAGGGCAAGAAGGCGATCCTCAAGAAGCTGATCGAGGCCGAAGGCTTTGAGAAGTTCATCGACGTCAAGTATACCGGCACCAAGCGTTTCGGCCTCGACGGCTCGGAATCGCTGATTCCGGCGCTCGAGCAGATCATCAAGCGCGGTGGCGCGCTGGGCGTGAAGGACATCGTGCTGGGCATGGCCCACCGCGGCCGCCTCAACGTCCTCACCCAGGTGATGATGAAGCCGCACCGCGCCTTGTTCCACGAGTTCAAGGGCGGCGCCTTCTATCCCGAAGACGTCGAAGGCTCGGGTGACGTGAAGTATCACCTGGGCGCCTCGTCGGACCGTGAGTTCGACGGCAACCACGTGCACCTGTCGCTGACTGCCAACCCGTCGCACCTCGAAATCGTCGACCCCGTCGTGCTGGGCAAGGCCCGCGCCAAGCAGGACCAGCGTTCGGCCGTCGATGGCCGTTTCGTCGAACCGCGCATGGTCGATCGTGGCGCGGTGATGCCGCTGCTGATCCATGGCGACGCCGCGTTTGCCGGTCAGGGCGTGATCGCCGAATGCCTCGGGCTCTCGGGTCTCAAGGGTCACCGGACCGGCGGTTCGGTGCATTTCGTCATCAACAACCAGATCGGCTTTACCACCGCGCCGATGTTCTCGCGCTCCTCGCCGTACCCGACCGACGTCGCCAAGATGATCGAGGCGCCGGTGTTCCACGTGAACGGCGACGATCCGGAAGCGGTGGTCTACGTCGCCAAGGTCGCCACCGAGTACCGCCAGCGCTTCGGCAAGCCGGTGGTCATCGACATGTTCTGCTATCGCCGCTTCGGTCACAACGAAGGCGACGAGCCGAGCTTCACGCAGCCGCTGATGTATTCCCGCATCCGCTCGCACGAGACCACGCTCGACATCTATTCGAAGCGCCTCATCGCCGAGCAGGTGCTGACCAGCGACGAGATCGATACGCTCAAGTCCGACTGGCGCGCGCTGCTCGAAAAGGAATTCGAGGCCGGCCAGGACTTCCGCCCGAACAAGACCGACTGGCTCGACGGCCAGTGGAAGGACCTCAAGAAGGCCGATATCGACGGCCCGCGCCGCGGTGAAACCGGCGTCGAGATCGGCGACCTCGTCCGCATCGGTACGGCGCTGACCAGAGTTCCGGAGAACTTCAACGTCCACAAGACGGTGAAGCGCTTCATGGACAACCGTGCCGCGGCGATCGAAAGCGGGCAGGGTATCGACTGGGCCACCGGCGAGGCGCTTGCCTTCGGCACGCTGCTCGACGAGGGCCTCTCGGTCCGTCTCTCGGGCCAGGACGTCGAGCGCGGCACGTTCAGCCAGCGCCACTCGGTGCTCAACGACCAGGAACGCGACAACGAGACCTACACGCCGCTCAACAATATCAGCGACAAGCAGGCCCGTTACGAGGTCATCAACTCGATGCTCTCGGAAGAAGCGGTGCTCGG
>DASWWF010000232.1:0-5990 GCA_036401035.1 Devosia sp. | reverse complement strand
CTTCTGCCAGGACCGCCGCGAAGAGGTGATCCGCTACGTCCAGTCGAAATACGGCTACGACCAGGTGGCGCAGATCATCACCTTCGGTACGCTGCAGGCCCGCGCCGTGCTGCGCGACGTCGGCCGCGTGCTGCAGATGCCCTACGGCCAGGTCGACCGCATCTGTAAGCTCGTGCCCGCCAACCCTGCCGACCCCTGGTCGATCGAGCGCACCCTCAAGGAGGTGCCCGAGTTCAAGCAGATGGTCGAGGGGGACGAGCAGGTCGGCCAGCTGGTCGCCATCGGCCAGAAGCTCGAGGGCCTGTTCCGCCACGCCTCGACCCACGCCGCCGGCATCGTCATCGGCGACCGCCCGCTACAGGAACTGGCGCCGCTCTACCGCGATCCGCGCTCGGACATGCCGGTGAGCCAATACAACATGAAGTGGGCGGAAAACGCCGGCCTCGTGAAGTTCGACTTCCTTGGTTTGAAGACGCTGACCACTATCCAGCGCGCTGTCGACATGGTGAACCGTAACAATCCGGGCACCAATTTCCGCATCGAGGACATCCCGCTCGACGACGCCGCCACCTACAAGCTCTATTCGATCGGCGACACCGCCGGTGTGTTCCAGGTGGAAGGCGCCGGCATGCGCCGCGCCCTCGTCGACATGAAGCCCGACCGCTTCGAGGACATCATCGCCCTCGTGGCGCTCTACCGTCCCGGCCCGATGGAGAACATCCCGACCTTCTGCGCCCGTAAGCGCGGCGACGAGGAGATCGAATACCCGCACCAGGCGCTGAGCACCGTGCTGGACGAAACCTACGGCATCATCGTCTACCAGGAGCAGGTGATGCAGATCGCGCAGATCCTCTCCGGCTACTCCCTCGGCGAAGCCGATCTCCTGCGCCGCGCCATGGGCAAGAAGATCAAGGCCGAAATGGACGCCCAGCGCGTCCGCTTCCAGGAAGGCGCGGTGCGCTATGGCCTCAAGCCCGGCCTCGCCGACACCATCTTCGACCTCTTGGCCAAATTCGCCAACTACGGCTTCAACAAGTCGCACGCCGCGACCTATGCGCTCGTCTCCTACCAGACGGCCTATCTCAAGGCTCATTACCCGGTCGAATTCTTCGCCGCCACCATGACGCTGGACATGGGCAATACCGACAAGCTCGCCGAATTCCGCGGCGACGCGAAAAAGCACGGCTATGAGCTGGTGCCGCCCTGCGTCAACCGCTCGCTCGACGTCTTCGACGCCCGCGACGGCAAGATCTACTACGCCATCGGCGCCGTGAAGGGCGTGGGGCAGGCGGTCGCCGAACACATCGTCGCCGCCCGCGGGGATGTGCCCTTCGTCGATCTCGCCGACTTCGCCACCCGCGTCGATCCGCGCATCATCAACCGCCGCACGCTGGAAACCCTGGTCAATGCCGGCGCCTTCGACCAGCTGGTGCCCCGCCGCGAGCAGGCCTTTGCCGCCATCGACGCCATCATCGGCACCGCCCAGCGCACCGCCGCCAATGCCAGCGACGGCATTTCCGACATGTTCGCCTCCGACCGGCCCGAGCCCATAAAACTGACCCAGAACGCCGGCAACTGGCGCCCCGAGGAGCGGCTGGAGCGCGAGCGCGCCGCCATCGGCTTCCACCTCTCCGGCCACCCGCTCGACCAGTTCACCGAGCTGTTCGCGCGCCTCAAGGTCAGGCCGTGGCTGGAATTCGAGCGCGCCGTCAAGGAGATGGGCGCCTCGGCCGGCAAACTCGCCGGCACCATTTCGTCGCGCAACGACCGCCGCACCCGCAAGGGCACGCCGATGGCCATCATCACCCTGTCGGACGCCACCGGCAGTTTCGAGGTGATCGCCTTCTCCGAGCAGATTGCGACCTATTCGGAGGTCATGCAGGCCGGCAAATCCGTGATCCTCGCGGTCGAAGCCGACGAGCGCCCGGACGGCATCGGCCTGCGGCTGATCTCGGCCGAGCCGATCGAAAAGGCCGCCGAACGCGTCGGCAAGGAGCTCCGCATCTTCGTCGAGGCCGCCAACTGCCTGGGGCCGATCCATTCGCAGCTCAAGCCCGGCGGGGAAGGGCATGTCATCTTCGTCATCCCCCGCGGCGCCTCCCGCGACTACGAAGTCGACGTCCCGGGCCGCTTCCGGCTGACCACGGAACTGGCCGGCGCGGTGAAAGCCATGTCCGGCGTCGTGGATGTGCGGTTGAGCTAGTCGCGTAGCGGGCAGGTTACGCGATCCGCCTTGGCATTCCCCGCCCACCCCTTTGCCTTGCATCCCCCGCAATTCTCGCCTATATGCCGCCTCGCGTCGGGATAGCCCGGCGTAATTCACACGCAGGTGAGGCGCGGCGGCATTAAGGCCGGCTGCTCCATCCGGTGGCGGGAAACCGTCAACAATCCCTGCGGCGGCAATAACCGGTAAAGGAGCCATTTCATGGCATTGCCCGACTTTTCCATGCGTCAGCTGCTCGAAGCAGGCGTCCACTTCGGCCACCAGAAGCACCGCTGGAACCCGAAGATGGAGCGCTACATTTTCGGCGTCCGCAACGACATCCACATCCTCGACCTGAGCCAGTCGGTGCCGCTGCTGCAGCGCGCCCTCCAGCTCGTTTCCGACACCGTCGCTGACGGTGGCCGCGTGCTCTTCGTCGGCACCAAGCGCCAGGCTGCGCCGGTGGTTGCCGAAGCTGCCCGCCAGTCGGCCCAGTACTTCGTCAACTCGCGCTGGCTCGGCGGCACGCTGACCAACTGGCAGACGATCTCGAACTCGATCGCCCGCCTGCGCCAGCTCGAAGCCCAGGAAGCCGAAGGCTTCGAGGGCCTGACCAAGAAGGAGCGCCTGCTCCTCGACCGCGAGCGTGAGCGCCTCGAGCGCGACCTCGGCGGCATCAAGGATATGGGCAATCTCCCGAGCCTCCTGTTCGTGATCGACACCAACAAGGAAGAGAACGCCATCAAGGAAGCCCGTCGTCTCGGCATCCCGGTGGTCGCCATCGTCGACACCAACTCCGACCCGGACATCGTCGATTTCCCGATCCCGGGCAATGACGACGCCAGCCGCGCCCTCGAGCTCTACTGCTCGCTGGTTTCGCGCGCCGCCATCGACGGCATCGGCCGTTCGTCGGCCGGCCGTGGCGCCGACCTCGGTGCGTCCGAGCAGGCTCCGGAAGAGCCGGCTCTGGCCCCCGAGGCCTGATCGTCGGGTCACTGATCTGCCGGGCCGCCTGCAAACGGCTGGCCCGGCTCCGCCTTCAATGGACATTTGGCGGCTTCTTGCAGGGGCCGCAACACGAGGTGATACGCAAATGGCAGTCACAGCTCAGCAGGTTAAAGAACTCCGCGACGCGACCGGCGTCGGCATGATGGATTGTAAGAAGGCCCTCGCCGAAACCAACGGCGACATGGAAGCGGCCATCGATTGGCTGCGCACCCGCGGCCTCGCCAAGGCCGCCAAGAAGGCCGGCCGCGTCGCTGCCGAAGGTCTGGTCGGCGTCACCGTCGAGGGCAACAAGGCCGCCATCGTCGAAGTGAACTCCGAGACCGACTTCGTTGCGCGCAACGAGCAGTTCCAGTCGATCGTGGGCAACATCTCCAAGCTCGCCGTGCAGGCGAACGGCGATGTGCACGTTCTCTCCGAAATGCCGTACCCCGGTTCGGGCCGCTCGGTTTCGGGCGAACTGACCGACGCCATCGCCAAGATCGGCGAGAACATGAACCTGCGCCGCTCCGAGCTCATCGAAGTCAAGGACGGCGTCGTCGGCAACTATGTGCACAACGCGGTCAAGCCCGGCATGGGCAAGCTCGGCGTGCTCGTCGGCCTTGAGTCGACCGGTGACAAGGCCGTGCTCGCCGCGCTGGGCAAGCAGATCGCCATGCACATCGCCAACACCGCGCCGCTCTCGGTGTCGCCCGACGACATCGACCAGGACGTGGTCGCCCGCGAACGCGCCATCTTCACCGAGCAGGCCAAGGAATCGGGCAAGCCGGCTGAAGTCATCGAAAAGATGATCGAAGGCCGTGTGCGCAAGTTCTACGAAGAAGTCACGCTCCTGGCGCAGACCTTCGTCGTGGACGGCGAGAGCAAGGTCGCCGACGTGGTCAAGAAGGCCGAAAAGGATGCCGGCGCTCCCATCAAGGTGACCAAGTTCGTGCGCTATTCGCTCGGCGAGGGCATCGAAAAGGAAGAAACCGACTTCGCTGCCGAAGTCGCCGCCACTGCAGGCGTGAAGTAAGCAGATTTTATCGGGGCGCGGAGTATCATCCGCGTCCCGAAATGACTAACCTCGCGCGGGCGTTGCCGGATTCGGTCGCCGAACAGCATACGAGGGTCGGCAGATGGCCAAATCTGAATACAAACGGATCCTGCTCAAGGTTTCCGGTGAAGCTCTTTCGGGTGATCAGAGCTTCGGCATCCAGCCAGAATTTCTCGCCAAGGTCGCCGGCCAGATCGCCGAAGTGGCCAATGCCGGTATCGGCATCGCCATCGTCACCGGCGGCGGCAACATCTTCCGTGGCATGTCGCTGGCCGCCGAAGGCGCCGATCGCGTCACCTCGGACATGATGGGTACGCTCGGCACCATCATCAATTCGCTGGCTCTGGCCAGCGCGCTGACCAAGGCAGGGGTCAAGGCGCAGGTCTTCTCGGCCATTACCATGCCATCGATCGCCGACAGCTACACCGCGCGCGCCGCCAAGGCCGCCCTGGATGATGGCTATGTGGTCGTGCTCGGCGGCGGTATCGCCAATCCGTTCTTCACCACCGACACGGCCGCGGCGCTCCGCGCCATCGAGCTCGACTGCGACGTGGTCCTCAAGGGAACCAATGTCGACGGCGTCTATTCCGAAGACCCCAAGAAGAATCCGAAGGCCCAGCGCTACGAGCAGATCAGCCACGACGAGGTCATCGCCCGCAATCTCAAGGTGATGGATACGGCAGCCTTCGCCCTTGCCCGCGACAACGGCTTGCCGATATTGGTTTACGCGCTTGACGACAAGGAAGGCCTGATGGGCGTCCTGACCGGCAAGACCAGAAATACGCGCGTCGGCTGAAACCGGCGCCTCTGAGGAGTTTTTCCCCATGGCTCAGAACCAACCGTTCAACCTGAACGAGCTCAAGTCCCGCATGCAGAAGTCGATCGTCTCCCTCAAGGAGGAACTGACCGGCCTGCGCACCGGACGCGCCAGCGCGAGCCTGCTCGAACCTGTGACCGTCGAAGCCTATGGCGGCAGGATGCCGCTCAATCAGGTTGCCACCGTCACGGTGCCCGAAGCCCGCATGCTCAGCGTGCAGGTCTGGGACCGCACCCTCGCCGGCGCCGTCGAAAAGGCCATCCGCAATTCCGGCCTCGGCCTCAACCCGGCCGCCGAAGGCACCGTCATCCGCGTGCCGCTGCCCGAGCTCAACGAAGAACGCCGCCGTGAATTGACCAAGGTCGCGCATAACTATGCCGAACAGGCCCGCGTCGCCGTTCGCCATATCCGCCGCGACGGCATGGATCACCTGAAAAAGCTCGAAAAGGACGGCGATCTGGCCCAGGACGAGAGCCGCAAGCTCTCCGACCAGGTCCAGAGCGCCACCGACGACGCGGTCAAGGAGATCGACGCCGTGGTCGCCGCCAAGGAACAGGAAATCATGCAGGTCTAGTCGACCTGCATCCCGCCCGGAGGGCATGGATGTCCACTGACCCCGCCATCAATCCTCGGCCGAGCCAAGCGCTCGGCCTGAAGATTCCCGGCCATATCGGGGTCATCATGGATGGCAATGGCCGCTGGGCCAAGGCGCGCGGCAAGGTCCGCACCGAAGGCCATATCGAAGGCGTCAAGGCGCTGCGCCGGCTCGTCGAACTGGGCATCACCTATGGGGTGAAATACCTCACGGTATTCAGCTTCTCGTCCGAGAACTGGACCCGCCCGAAAGACGAAATCAATTTCATCTTTGGCCTCTTGCATCGGTTTGTTGCATCAGACCTTGCAAAACTTCACGCAAACAACGTGAAAGT
>DASWWF010000231.1:0-2913 GCA_036401035.1 Devosia sp. | reverse complement strand
CCATTCATCTTTGAGCGCCATTGCTGACGCCCTTATGCAACCAACCCGGGTGACTGGCCTCGAAATCGGCTGGGCATCCCCGCGTCACCCCTATTTGGTCTTGCTCCCGGTGGGGTTTGCCATGCCGTCCCTGTCGCCAGGTCCGCGGTGCGCTCTTACCGCACCCTTTCACCCTTACCGCCGGCGAACCGGAGGCGGTTTGCTTTCTGTGGCACTTTCCCTGGGGTCACCCCCGGCGGCCGTTAGCCGTCACCGTATTTCGATGGAGCCCGGACTTTCCTCTCCCACGGAAACGGGAGCGGCCACCCGGTCGACTGGCGAGCCGGCATATGGGGGCGCGGACGCCTCGGCGTCAAGCGGCGGGAGCCGGCAGCGCCGCGCGGGTGAGCTTGTGGTAGGCCTGGTTGATCGCGGCCATGCGATGGGTGGCGACATCGATCAGTTCTTCGGGCACGCCCTTGGCGATCAGCCGGTCGGGGTGGTGCTCGGCCACCAGCAGGCGATAGACGCGCTTGACCTCGTCGGGCGGCGCGTTGGGCGCAAGGCCCAGCACCGCATAGGGGTCGACGCTGTTGTCGAGCAGCACGTGCTGGCTGGCGAGCTGCTCGAAGCGCGCATCGTCGAAGCCGAAAATGCTGCTCACGCTCTTGAGGTAGTCGAGCTCGGACTCGTGGATCATGCCGTCGGCCGAGGCGATATAGAACAGCCCGTCGAGCACATGCTCGAGCGTATCGGGGCTGTCCATGAAGAAGCGCCCGATCTTCTTGGCGTAGAATTCGTAGCCGGCGACGTCCTTCTGGGCCAGCTCGAACACCTTCTGTACCTGGTGTTCGATGGCCGGCGGAATGTCGACGGTGCGATGGAAGGCGCGCAGTTCCGAGGCCTGCACGACGCCGTCGGAGACGGCCATCTTGGCCGAGAGGGCGATCAGCGCCAGCGTGAACGCCGCGTCCTTGCCGCCCGGGAGCCAGTTATCCGGGTCGAGCACGTTCGCAAGCGAACCGGCAACGCCAGTTCGCTTGGAAAACGACCCGATAATGGTCCCAAGGCGATCCCAGACCGACAAAGCACTCTCCGAAATTGGAGCGCACAATAGCCTTTGTGAGGCGAATGGAAAGTGACGAAACTGTAATGCGAGCTATGCGGCGGAGGCGCCCCGCCGCGAGCTCAGTAAATGATGACGCGGGAGCGGCGGCCGTTATTGTTCGGGCCTTCGTCGAGGAAGAAACCGTCCGAGTCATAGTCGCCATCGACTGGCGCGGCCTGCGTGGCGTCGCTCATCAGGCCCTTGCGCTCGAGGTAATCGGCCAGCGAGCCGCTGTCCCATTCGTCGAGCTGGTCGCCGGTAACCATCTGATCCGGGCCGACATTTTCGGGCGGCACCGGGCCGGTGGAGGCAACGGTGCTCTCGTCGATGATCAGCGGCTGATCGGTCGGCGCCGGCAGCGTGGTGACGGTCTGCGGCTTGGGCCGGGCCGAGGCCGGCAGCGGCGTCGGGGCGACGATCTGCGGCTGCACCGAAGCGACGTCGGGCTGGGCCGGAGTCACGGCCGGAACCGTGCCCGCCGGCTTCTGGATGGTGCCGTCGGGATTGATGGTGATGGTGCCGGGCTTCTTGACCGGCGCGGCCGGCGTCGCCGTGGCCTCTTCGACCACGGGCGCGTCATTGCCCGAGATGTAGGACGGCATCTTCTTGCCGGACTTGACGAAATCGGTCACGGCGCCGCTCTGTGCCGCGGCCGTTTCGACCGCCGCCGGCTTGGCTTCGACCGCGGGAACGACCGGCTTGGCGACGGGCTTGGCCGCCGGCGCGGCGGTGGCCGTCTGCACCTGGCGGGTGTCCGAAGTCAGGTTGGCACGAGCCTCGGGCTCGCCGGTCAGCATATTGGCAGCCGGGATGGCGAGCACCACGACGAGCCCCGTCCAGGCCAGGGCGCCGGTGACTTTCGGATTGATTTTCATAGGCAAGTTCCTTGCTCAGGCGCATTCCGCGCCAGCGGGCGGAATGGAAGGAATCAATGGGGCCATTTTGTGAAACCGCCCCATCGGCCACAAGATGGCCTGTTGGATGAACGCAACCTGAACGGCTTTTTACGCTCAGTCCGGCCGCACACCCAGCAACCGCGCCAGTGCCAGCACGAAATTGGAGCGGTTGAGCGTATAGAAGTGGAATTCGGTGATGCCGTGATCGACCAGCTCGAGCACCTGCTCGGCGGCGACGGCCGAGGCCACCAGCGCATGCGTTTCCGGATCCTCGTCGAGACCCTCGAAGCGCTGCGCCACCCAATCGGGGATCGTCGCGCCGCAGCGGGCGGCAAAGCCGGAGATCTGCTTGAACGAGTGGATCGGCTGGATGCCCGGCACGATCGGCGCGGTGATGCCGGCCTTGCGGGCCCGGTCGACGAAGCGGAAATAGTCGTCATTGTCGAAGAACATCTGCGTGATGGCGCGGGTGGCCCCGGCATCGAGCTTGCGCTTCAAATTTGCGATATCGGTGTCCCAGTTCGGGCTCTGCGGGTGCTTTTCCGGATAGGCGGCGACGGAGATATCGAAATCGCCGATCCTGCGGATGCCGGCGACGAGATCGGCGGCATTCTGATAGCCTTCGGGATGCGGCGTGAACGGCTTGCCGATCCCCTCGGGCGGATCGCCGCGCAGCGCCACGATCCGGGAAATGCCGGCGGCCTGATAGCCGCGGACCACGGCATCGACCTCATCCTTGCTGGCGCCGACGCAGGTGAGGTGCGCAGCGGCATCGACCCCGGTATCGGCCTTGATCCGGCTGACCATCCGCAGCGTGCGCTCGCGGGTCGACCCACCGGCGCCATAGGTCACCGAGACAAAGCGCGGATGCAGCGGCGCCAGCTTGCCGATCGAGGCCCAGAAGCGCTGTTCCATCTCGTCGGTCTTGGG
>DASWWF010000230.1:0-10303 GCA_036401035.1 Devosia sp. | reverse complement strand
CGAGCTCTACCTCACCGCGCCGGTCTATATCCGCGAGGGCGTCAATGCCCGGCAGGCCTGGGAAGCGGCGCAGGCGCGGATCGACGACGCCATGGCGCGGCTCACGCGGGCGACGCCGGTGATCGGCGAGTTGCCGGACTTTGAGAAGATCGAGGTCAAGAGCAACACCTCGGTGGCCGAATATGCCGCGATGGTCGCCAGGGCCAAGGACTACATCACCGCCGGCGACATTTTTCAGGTGGTGCTGAGCCAGCGCTTCGAGGCCGAGTTCAGCCTGCCCCCGACGGCGCTCTATCGGGCGCTGCGGCGGACGAACCCGTCGCCCTATATGTATTTCCTCGATTTCGGCGGCTTTTCGGTCGCCGGGTCGAGCCCGGAAATCCTCGTCAAGGTCGAGAAGGGCCAGGTCACCATCCGGCCGATCGCCGGCACGCGGAAGCGTGGCGCGACGCCGACCCGGGACAAGGAACTGGCGGACGAACTGCTCAGCGACCCCAAGGAACTGGCCGAGCACCTGATGCTGCTGGACCTCGGGCGCAACGATGTTGGCCGGGTGGCCAAGATCGGGACGGTGAAGGTCACCGACAAGTTCTTTCTCGAATACTATTCGCACGTCATGCACATCGTCTCGAACGTGATCGGCGAACTCGATCCCAAGAAGGATTTTGTCGATGCGCTCTCCGCAGGCTTTCCGGCGGGCACCGTCTCCGGGGCCCCGAAGGTGCGGGCGATGGAGATCATCGAGGAGTTGGAGAAGGCCAAGCGCGGTATCTATGGCGGCTGTGTGGGCTATTTCGGCGCCGACGGGACGATGGACACCTGTATCATCCTGCGTACCGCGATCATCGCGGACGGCAAGATCTATGTGCAGTCGGGCGCCGGTATCGTCGCCGACAGCAAGCCCGAACTTGAGCAGCTCGAATGCGAAAACAAGGCCCGCGCCCTTTTCAGCGCTGCCGAGGAAGCGCTACGCTATGCCGGTGAGGCGAGGGTCGGGCAGTGACGGATTTGTTCCTCGAGGGTGTGGATGCGCGGGCGCGCCGATGGCGTGGCACGAGCCGTGCCGCCATCCCGTACCGTCATTGAGGACCAAGCGATGAAACTCCTCGTCATCGATAACTACGACAGCTTTACCTACAATCTCGTCCACTTCCTGGGCGAACTCGGCGCCGACCCGACCGTGGTCCGCAACGACAAGATCACGCTCGACGAGATCGAGCAGATGGCGCCGGAGGCCATCCTGCTCTCGCCCGGGCCCTGCACGCCGAACGAAGCCGGCATCTGTCTGAGCCTGATCGACCGGTTCGCCCCGACGGTGCCGCTGCTCGGCGTCTGCCTCGGCCACCAGGCTATCGGCCAGGCGATGGGCGGCGACGTGATCCGGGCGCCGCACCTGATGCATGGCAAGACCAGTCGCATCAACCACACCGGCAAGGGCATTTTCCGCGGCCTCAATGCCGGGTTCGAGGCGACGCGCTACCACTCGCTGATCGTCAAGCAGGAAACCCTGCCCGAGGCGCTCGAGGTGACGGCGTCGACGGACGACGGGCTGATCATGGGCGTGCAGCACAAGACCATGCCCGTGCATGGCGTGCAGTTCCACCCCGAGAGCATCGCGTCCGAGAACGGCCACGCGCTGCTGCAGAATTTCTTGAACATCGCTCGTGACTTCAACCTCAAGAAGGCCGCGTGATGGATATCAAGGCAGCACTGCACAAGATCGCTGATCGCAAGGACCTGACCGGCGAAGAGATGCGCAGCGTCATGCGCACGATCATGACCGGCGAGGCCACCCCGAGCCAGATCGGCGCGTTCCTGATGGGCATGCGCGTCAAGGGCGAGACGGTGGGAGAGATCGCCGCCGCCGTCTCCATCCTCCGCGAACAGATGGTGCCGGTCGAGGCGCCGGAAGACGCCATCGATATCGTCGGCACCGGCGGCGACGGCCTGGGCAGCCTCAATATCTCGACGACGACGGCTTTGGTCGTCGCCGCGGCCGGGGTGCCGGTGGCCAAACACGGCAACCGCGCGTTGTCGTCGCGCTCGGGTGCGTCGCAGGTGCTCGAGGCGCTGGGGGTCAAGCTCGACCTGCCGCCCGACCGGATCGCCAAGACGATTTCCGAGGCGGGCATCGGATTCATGTTCGCGCCCAACCATCACCCGGCGATGCGCCATGTCGGCCCATCGCGCGGGGAAATGGGCGTGCGCACATTGTTCAATCTGCTCGGACCGCAGTCCAATCCGGCCGGTGTCCGCCGCTATCTTCTGGGCGTCTATTCGCAGCAATGGGTCGAGCCGGTGGCGGCCGCCCTGCTCGCTAATCGCGCCATCAAGGCCTGGGTCGTGCATTCGAGCGAAGGCCTCGACGAGCTCTCGACATCGGGCACCAATTTCGTCGCCCAGATCCAGAACGGTGATCTCCGCAGCTTCGAGCTGCATCCCGAGCAGGTCGGGCTCAAGGTGACCGACCCCAAGGATCTGCTGGGTGGCGAACCTGCCGACAATGCCGCGGCGATGATCGCGCTGTTCGACGGCGCCCCGGGGGCTTACCGCGACACGGTGCTGCTCAATGCCGGCGCTGCGCTGCTCGTGGCCGACAAGGTCAGCTCCATCGAAGACGGCATCGCGCTGGCGCGCGCCACGATCGACAGCGGCAAGGCGAAGGAAACCCTCGCCCGCCTCGTCTCAGTCTCCAACGGGTAGTTCATGTCCGACATCCTCTCCCGCATCGAATCCTACAAGCGCGAGGAGATCGCCGCAGCCAAGGCCATGAAGCCCTGGAACGAGGTGGTCGCCGAAGCCCACGATGCGCCGCCGGTGCGGCGGTTCCTGTCCGCGCTCAAGAAGAAGCGAGCCGAGCAGAAATATGCGCTGATCGCCGAAGTGAAGAAGGCGAGCCCCTCCAAGGGGCTGATCCGCCCCGACTTCCACCCGGCCGACATCGCCCGGGCCTATGAGGCCGGTGGCGCGGCCTGCCTTTCGGTGCTCACCGACCGGCCGAGCTTTCAGGGCGCCCCGAGCTATCTGATCGAGGCGCGGGCGGCGACCAACCTGCCGGTGCTGCGCAAGGATTTTCTGTTCGAGACCTATCAGGTGGCGGAAGCGCGTGCCTGGGGCGCCGACTGCATCCTGATCATCCTTGCGGCCGTTGGCGACGACACGGCCCGCTACCTGCTCGACGCCGCCGAGGAATGGCGGATGGACGCGCTGGTGGAGGTGCACGACCAGATCGAGCTCGACCGGGCGCTGGGGCTCAATGCCGAGTTCATCGGCATCAATAATCGCAACCTGCGTACCTTCGAGACGACGCTGGGCACCTCGATCAGCCTCGCCGGTGGCGTGCCTTCGGGCGTGCACCTCGTGTCCGAGAGCGGCATCTACACCCATGACGATGTGCGCAAGCTGGACGAAGAGGCCAATATCGGCACCTTCCTCGTGGGCGAGAGCCTGATGCGGCAGAGCGATGTCACCAAGGCCACGCAGACCCTCCTGATGGGCACGGCCGACGCCTGATGGCCCTCACCCATCTCAACGAGCGCGGCGAGGCCCGGATCGTCGATATCGGCGACAAGGCCGCGACGCGGCGGCGCGCCGTGGCCGAGGCGCGCCTCGTGGCGCAGCCCGAGACGATCGCGGCGATTGCCGGCGGCACGCTCAAAAAAGGCGACGCCATTGCGGTCGCCCGCATTGCCGGGATCATGGCGGCCAAGAAGACGTCGGACCTGATCCCGCTCTGCCACCCGATTGCACTGACCAGCGTGACGGTGGACATCGAACCGGAAACCGACGCGTTGCGGATCACGGCTACCGCCGAGACCACCGGCCAGACCGGGGTCGAGATGGAGGCGCTGACGGCAGCCTCGGTCGCGGCGCTGACGCTCTATGACATGGCCAAGGCCATGGACCGGGGCATGCGCATCGAGGGGCTGCAACTGGTCGAAAAGACCGGCGGCAAGTCGGGCGACTACAAGCGGGATGGCGGCACGCCATGATTTCGGTCGACGAGGCGCTGGACCGCATCTTTGCGCAGCTCGATCCGCCGCAAGCCGAAACTGTCCCCCTGCTCCGCGCCCACAAGCGCGTGCTGGCCAGGCCGCTGGTCGCCAGCCACAGCCAGCCGCCGTTCGATTCCAGCGCCATGGACGGCTATGCGGTGCGGGCGGCCGAAGTCGTGCCCGGCCGACCGCTGAAGCTGGCCGGGACATCGCAGGCCGGCGCGCGGTTCGCGGGCATGATGGAGCACGGCCAGTGCGTCCGCATCTTCACCGGCGCGCCGATGCCGATCGGGGCCGATGCGGTGATCATGCAGGAAGAAGCGACGGCGGCCGGCAACCAGATCAGTTTCCAGAAGACGCCGCGGCCCGGCCAGAGCATCCGCAAGCAGGGCCACGATTTCCAGCGCGGCCAGGAATTGCTGCCGGCCGGTGTGTCTTTGACGCCGGCGATGCTGAACCTTGCCGCTTCGGCCAACCAGCCGACCCTCACCGTCACCAAGCGGCCCAGGATCGCCATCCTCGCGACCGGCGATGAGCTCGTGGCGCCGGGGACCGTGCCGGGGCCGGACCAGATCGTGGCTTCGAACTCCTATGGGCTGATCCCGCTGCTGACGCCCTATGCCGAGCGGGTGATCGACCTGGGCATCGTAGCGGATGACAAGAAGGCGCTGGAGAGCGCCCTGCTCTCGGCCTTCGACTATGGCATCGACATGCTGGTCACCACCGGCGGGGCGAGCGTGGGCGAGCGCGACTATGTGCGCGAAGTGCTGATCGACCTGGGTGTCACGCTGGACTTCTGGAAATTGAAGATGCGGCCGGGAAAGCCGCTGATGTTCGGGACCAGGGCCAGCACGCTGGTTTTCGGACTGCCCGGCAACCCGGTGTCGGCATTGGTGACGGCGATGGTCATCCTCAGGCCGGCGCTGCGGCAACTGACCGGCCACGCCGACCCGCTGTGGCCGCAGCTCGGGATGCCGCTGGCGGCCGACCTGCCGCCGAACGGTCCACGGCGTCACTACGTGCGCGGCCAGCTCGGCCGCAATGCTGTCGGCTTTCTGGAAGTGACACCCATCAGCGAGACGGATAGTTCGCACTCTTCTTCGCTGGCACTTGCCGATGCTTTGATTATTCAGCCCGAGAATGATTCGGGCCGACGGGCTGGAGACATGGTGGACGTTATTCCCCTCTCAATGCTTGGGTAACGATGTCATTCAAATACGGCATACTCTGATATGCGTTTGCTTCCTCAGCTATGATCATTGAAGGCGGCCGGTGTTGCACAATTGCCGCGGCCCTGAGAATGAGTTCGCCCATGCCCGTCATTTGTTTGACTTTGGAAAACGGCTGGTAAAGGTTTGAATTGTGCGCAGAGTGTGTCTGCGTGCAGGGGGTAAGAGACGGGACGCGGGTTTGCCGGATGACCAAGGGGGTTTCCGGCCTTCGTGAACCGACAAGAGGCTCTCGCCCCTGGGGAGTTGAACGAGGGATACCGGCAGTATGAGCCGGGCATGGTGCATCAGCAGCATGCGGATCGAAGGGCCTGAAATGCGTCTTTTCAAGCAGTTTCTTCTTGGTACGGTATTCGCGACGGCAGCCCTCTTGCCGTTCGGTGCGCAGGCCCTGTCGCTGAGGGATGCCGTCAAGGTCGCCATCGAAACCAACCCCGAGATCGGCCAGGCCATCGCCAACCGCGAAGCCACCGAGTGGGAGCTGCAGCAGGCCCTCGCGCTCTACGGACCGCGCCTCGACCTCGAAGCTTCGGTCGGCGCGCAGCTGTCCAACACCCCGTCGCGCCGCGCCGCCGGCATCGAGAACGATCCGCTCTATCCGGCGCAGGTGGGGCTCACCGCGACCTGGGATATCCTCGACGGCGGCTTCCGCGACTCCGAAGCCGACCGCCAGGCGGCCCGCATCGACAGTGCCTCCTTCCGCGTGCTCGAGCGTTCGGAAGTGATCGGCCTCGAAGTGGCGCGTCTCTATTTCGAAATCGTGCTGCAAGCCCGCATCGTAGAACTGGCGCGTGGCAACGTCGCCTTCCATCAGGAGACGCTGGCCAATGTGGTCGACGCGATCTCTTCCGGTCAGTTGACCGAGGCGGATCGTCAGCAGGCCTCCGAGCGCCTGGCTGCCGCCAGCGCCCAGGTCATCCAGGCGCGTGAAGCGCTGGAAGCGGCCAAGATCAGCTTTGCCAAGAATGTCGGCGCGCCGTTCAGCAACGCCAAGGTGCCGCCGCGCGTGGGCAAATATCTGCCCAAGACGCTGGCTTCCGCCGTGGAAACCGGCATCAACAACAATCCGCGCATTCGCGTGGCCGGCGCCGATGTGGACGCCGCCTCGGCGCTGGTCGATCAGGCCAATGGCGCCCTCGGCCCGCGCCTCTCGCTCGAAGGCCGCGGCTTGGTCGGCAACGACAATACTGGTTCGGCCGGCTATTCGACCGATCTCTCGGGCAAGGTCGTGCTGCGCTGGAGCCTCTGGGACGGCGGCGTCAAGAGCGCCAAGGTGCAGGAGAGCATCCGCCGCGAGAGCGAAGCGTTGCTCGGCCAGCAGGTCGCGGCGCGCGAAGTCGAGGAAGCCGTGAAGGTCTCCTGGGACCGCATCCGCCGCCAGAACGAACTGGCCGGTGCCTATGCCAACCAGCTCTCGGCCTCCGATGGCCTGGTTTCGTCCTATCGCGAGCAGTTCACCATCGGCCAGCGTTCGCTGCTCGATGTGCTCGACGCGCAGAACACCCGCTACAACGTCCAGGTGCAAGCGGAAACGGCAAGCTTTGCGGCGCGCTTTGCCGAATATCGCCTGCTGGCGGCGACCGGTTCGCTGCTCGCCTACCTCGATGTCTCCGCGCCCAAGCAGTCCGACGCCTATGCGCGTGACCTGATCGGCACCGCATCGATCGAGGACACCGGCGCCCTGCCCGAGCGAAACGTGCGTCCGCTGACGCTCAACGGCAAGCTCGACCTCTCCAAGTACACGGACTAGTTCAAGCCGAACAGTTACTTGCGGGTCCCCAGTTGATCGGCACGTCCTCACGGTCGCGCGCTGGTTAACCGAATATGAACGCCGTCCGTGCAACGGCCGCCAAAGTTGTGTAACCCGTCTTTGTCTGGAGGGCGGCTATGGCGATCGGGAAGGCATTTGGCGGACGGAAGCTGGGCAACGAACCCAGGCCCGACGGCGGGGACGATCTCCCCGCCCCCGCCAATGATCTTGCGGTGAACCAGGCGCTCGAAGACGCCGTGGGTGCCGCAGTGGAAGCGCCGATCGAGCCGCCGCCGCCGGCCAGCCCGAAGATCGACCCTCTCCTCAACGCCCTGCAATATCTCGCCCGTCGCTGGGGCCGCCCGGTGTCGCGCGATGTGCTGACGGCCGGTCTGCCACTCAAGGGCGGCCTCCTGACCATGCCGTTGCTGTCGCGGGCGCTGGAACGCATCGGCCTCGTGCACAAGACCAAGCGCGTGGCGCTGCGCGACCTCGCCGAATTCGACATGCCGGCAATGGTTGTGGGCAAGAAGGGCCAGGTGCTGGTCATCATCGGCCGCACCGGCCGGCATTCGCTGGCCATATTCGACCCGACCACCGGCAAGGAAGACGAGATTCACACCAACACCGCGGAATGGCGCTTCCGCCACCAGGTGATGGTGATCAAGCCCAGTTCCACCCGCGAGGGCGAGACCTGGGAGGGTGCCGATAATGGCGCCATCAAGCAGAAGCACTGGTTGCGTGCCGCCATGGCGGGCCACTGGAAGAGCGTGTGGGTGGTGCTGCTGGCGGCAGCGTTCATCAACGTCTTCGCCATCGCCATGCCGCTCTTTTCGATGAACGTCTATGACCGGGTGCTGCCCAACAAGGCGTTCTCGACGCTCTGGGTGCTGGCGATTGGCCTGCTCACCGTGTTCGCCTTCGATTTCCTGCTCAAGATCGCGCGGGGCGCCATCATCGATTATGCCGGCCGGCAGATCGATTTCCGCCTGTCGTCGGTGCTGTTCGACAAGGTGATGAACGCCTCGGTGTCGGCGCGGCCGCAGTCGACCGGCGTCTTCATCAACCGCATCTCGCAATATGAAGTGCTGCGCGATTTCTTCACCTCGCACACGGTGGTGATGTTCATCGACGTGCTGTTCATGGGCGTCTTCGTCTGGGTCATCGCCATGCTGATCGGCTGGGTGGTGATCTTCCCGGTCGCCGCAGCGGTGATCGCCATTGTCGGCACCATCATCATCGCGCGGAAATCGGCCGGCGTGGTCAAGGCGGCGTTGCAGGAATCCTCGATGCGCAACGCCATCCTGGTGGAATCCCTGTCGGCGACCCAGACGGTCAAGGCGGCGCGGGCCGAGGGTCAGTTCCAGAACAAGTGGGAAGCGACAATCCTCGCTTCGTCCGACACGCAGAGCCAGATCAAGTGGCTGCAGTCGATCGCCGGCCAGCTGACCGCGGTGGTGAGCCAGATCGCTTCGATCGGCATCATGATCGGCGCCACCTATTCGTTCTCTGAAGCCACGATCTCGATGGGCGCCATCGTCGCCGCGATGATGCTCTCGAGCCGCGTCATCGCGCCGATCGCGCAGATTTCGGCGGCGGTGCTGCGCACCAGTTCGGCTATCGAGGCCTATACCGCGCTCGACAGCATCATGAAGCTCCCCGACGAGCGCACGGTGCGCAAGAGCTTCGTCACCCGCGCCATCACGGCGGGCAATATCGAATTCAAGAAGGTCCGCTTCGCCTATCCGGGCACCGAGCATTACGTGCTCGACCAGGTGTCGTTCTCGATCAAGGCCGGCGAAAAGGTCGGCATTATCGGCCGCATCGGCTCAGGCAAGACGACGCTGGGACGCCTGCTGGTCAATTTTTACGACGCGCAGGAAGGCGAAATCCTCGTCGATGGCGTCTCCATCCGCCAGTATCACCCGGCCGAACTGCGCCGCCAGGTGGGCCTGGTGCTGCAGGATCCCGAACTCTTCAACGGCACGGTCAAGGAGAACATCGTTCTCTCCGACCCCGAGGCAAGCGACGAGCAGCTGATCGAAGTCGCCCGCCGCGCCGGCGTCGAGGATTTCGTGTCGCGCCATCCGCTGGGCTATGACATGCCGGTGGGCGAGCGTGGCTTCCTGCTCTCGGGCGGGCAGCGGCAGGCGGTGGCGCTGGCGCGGACCATGCTGATCAACCCCAAGATCCTGTTTCTCGATGAGCCGTCGAGTTCGATGGATCTGGCGACCGAGCGCCAACTCATCGGCCATCTCAGCCGCACCCTGGCGCCCGAGCACACCGTGCTGATCGCCACCCACCGGTTCAGCCTGCTCAATCTCGTGAGCCGCATCATCGTGGTCGACAATGGCCGCATCGCCGCCGACGGGCCGCGCGACCAGGTGCTGGCGCAGCTGCGCGCCCAGGGCGGTGGAGCCGACGCATGAACAAGCCGGTGCTCCCCCGCGACCTCGCGGCCCCGACCTACGCGCTCGACTACGACCGCCCGCCGCGCCACTGGCTGTGGGTAATCCTCCTTGTCTCGGCCTTCCTCGGCGTCGCCCTGCTCTGGGCCTCGACCGCGGAGATCGACGAATTGAGCCGGGCCGAGGGTCGCGTCATCCCGTCATCGAAGACCCAGGTGATCCAGAGCGCCGAAGCCGGCGTCGTCGCCGAAATTCTGGTGCGTCGCGGCGAACAGGTGCGCAAGGGCCAGCAACTGGTCCGCCTCGACGACACCACCACGACGTCTTCGGCCGGCGAGGTGGAAGCCAAGGTGCGCGCGTTGCAGGCACAGGTCGCCCGCCTGCAGATCGAATATGAAGGCCGCGCGGCCGAGGGCTATACCTGCCCGCCGGACGTCTTTGCCGAGGTGCCGGCGGTTTGCGAAAACGAAGCCAAGTTGCTCAAAGCCCGGCTCGATACGCTCGACCAAGGCAAGGACGTGCTGGCGCAGCGTGTGGAGCAGCGCAGCCGTGAACTCTCCGAAGCGCTCGCCAACAAGGCCCGGCTGGAAGAGGCTTTCAGCCTTGCCGCGCAGAAGCTCGATCTGATCAAGCCGATGGCTGAAAAGCAGCTGGTGTCGCAGACCGAGTTCCTAGCCGCCCAGCGCGACGTCAGCGACACCCGCGGGCAGCGCGACGCCGTCATCGAATCCATCGCGCGGCTGCAGTCGGCCGTGTCGGAATCGCAACTGCAGGTGCAGCAGGCCGATCTGCAGTTCCGCCAGGACGCGCTCAACGACCTGACGCTGCGCCTCGCGGAACTCTCCAGCGCCGAACAGGCGCTGCGCGGCGCCAGCGACCGCGTCAGCCGCACCGATATCCGTTCGCCGGTCGACGGCATCG
>DASWWF010000229.1:0-3087 GCA_036401035.1 Devosia sp. | reverse complement strand
GGGAAAACAGTGAGGGCCGCGGCGTTTGCCACGGCCCTGCCCGCTCGATGAACAACGGATGAACGACCTTTACGGGTCGAAGAAGCCCGAATCCTCTTCCTTGAGGTACGGCTTGGCGCCTTTGGCGTCGATATCGACGCCCAGGCCCGGGCCCGGCAGCAGGTCGACATGGCTGTCCTGGACGATCTTGTCGGCCGGCGGCAGGCCGGTGACGATGTCGTTCCACCACGGGTCGGAGGCGGAGGGGTATTCGAAGGCGATGTAGTTGGCCGGCAGCGTGGCGCAGACATTGATCAGCGCGCCCAGGCCGAGCAGGCCGTTGGCGGTGCCGTGCGGGGCCATCATGATCGAATGCATGTAGGCGTGCTCGGCAACCCACTTGAGCTCGGCGATGCCGCCGATATCGGCCGGATCGGGACCGACGACGCGGACGGCCTGGGTCTCGATCAGTTCCTTGAAATTGTGGCGCAGATAAATCTGCTCGCCGGTGTGGATCGGCGTCTTGGTCGAGGTGGTGAGCTCGCGATAGGCCTGCGGGTTGACCCACGGCACGTAGTCGCCGGTGAGCATGTCCTCGAGCCACATGATGTTGTAGGGCTCGACGGCCTGGGCGAAGCGGATGGCGTCGTTGAGGAACCAGCCCGGACCGCAATCGAGGGCGAGGGAGACTTCGTCACCCAGCGCTTCCTTCATGGCGATGACGCAATCGAGCATGTAGTTGAAGCCACGCTCGGAAATCTGGCCCTGGTCCATGGCGCCGTGATAGCCGGCCTTCTTCTGCTTGGGGCCATAGTGGAAGTCGGGGAAGCTGTCCTTCTGGCTGGAATGGAAGCTCAGGCCCTGCTTGACCATGAAGAACTTCTGCGGCTGCTCGGCCATCCACTTGACGTCGGCGGCGAAATCCTCGGGGCGATCGCCCTGGCGGGGACGGCGGACGGAACCGTTATAGACGCGGACCTTGTCACGCACCTTGCCGCCAAGCAGCTTGTAGGCGGGGACGTTGGCGGCCTTGCCGGCGATGTCCCAGAGCGCATGCTCGATGGCCGAAACGGCGGCGCCATAGGGCTTGAACGAGCCGCGCTGGCGAATCTTGAGCATGCAGCGCTCGACGTCGGTCGGATCCTCGCCGATCAGGGCGTCGCGGAAATGCAGGATCCAGGGTTTCAGGTAGGACTTGGTATATTCGACTTCGCCCAGGCCATAGAGGCCCTCGTCGGTGACGATGCGGACAATCGGATGCTTGCCGATGACGGCAACGCGCAGATCAGTAATCTTCATGATGCTCCCTCGACCTGTTCTTATCTGAACAGGTGTCTCAGATTTGGGAAATGGTAGGACCCCGAGGGGGTGGTCGTCAACGATACCAAGGTGGTGTGGCCCTGCCCTTTTTGCGGCGTGCGGCTGGCCCGGCGACGGCTTCCGCCGGCAGAGGATGCGAGGGGACTGGACAGAGCGCGGGACACGAGGCAGTTTGTTTGGTGTTTGTTATTTTTGTTGCATACCTTGCCTACCAGACTGCGCAAGAGTTTTGCGGTTTATGCTGCATGTTGACGTAACCGGTGGCAGAACCGCGACAGAGCTGTCTCAAATGTGAACTGAGGGGAACACATGGCGTCGGCGCGAGTGACTATCCAGGACGTGGCGGACAAGCTGGGGTTGTCGAAGTTTTCGGTGTCGCGGGCGCTGTCGGGGAAGCCCGGGGTGGCGGATGCGACGCGGAGCCGGGTGCTGCGGGCGGCGCATGCGATGGGGTATCGGGTCAATTCCGAGATCGCCCATTCGATCGGGCAGATCCTGTTCGTGCGGCAGGAGATCGACATGGTCTCGAGCGAGATGTGGCTCAATGTGCTGCATGGGGCCGAGACCGAGGCCGAGCGGCTCGGCTATTCGGTGGTACCGCGGCAGGCGCGCTATCTCAACAGCAATGAAATCGATCCGGCAGTGGTGGGGGTGATTCTCGCCGTGCCCCGACCCTCGGAGATCACCGAACTGGCGGCGCGCATGGGCCTGCCGGTGGCCTGCGCCACCTATGTCGAGCCGATGAGCCGGTTCGACCAGGTGGTCTGCGCCGACTGGGAGGCCGGCGTGGCGGTGGGCCGGATGCTGGCCGGGCTGGGACACCGCAAGGTGGCGTTCGTGCATGGCAGCACGCTGCCGATCGGGCGCGGCGAACGGTTTCGCGGCTTTCGCGACGGCATGATGGAGACGGCGGGGACGACGGTCGACGACATCGTCTTCGACGAGAACCAGGGGTTTCGGCGGGCGTTCCTGGCGCATATCCGCGATGGCGGAGCGCCGACGGCCCTGTTCTGCGCCCATGACGGCATCGCGGTGAGCGCGGTGAGCGAACTGCTGCAGCTGGGGCTGCGGATCCCCGAGGATATTTCGATCGTCGGCAACAGCGATTTTGCGGCGGCCTCGCAGATCTCGCCGCGGCTGACGACGGTGCGCGTGCCGCATGTGGAAATCGGCGCCACCATGGTGCGCTGCATCGCCGACCGGCTGTCGAACCCGGAAGGCGGCGCGCGGCCGCCGGTGCGGATTTCCCTGAGCGCAGAGATCGTGCGACGGGAATCGACGGGACCGGCGGCGGCAATCAATTGGTTGCCGTTGCTGCAGGTGGCTTAGTTCTGCCTCACGCGCGGTAGAGCGCTCCGGCGGGGCGCGCGACGGCGCGCGGGGTCCTCGCTGCACTCGTCCGTGCCGATTGTACCACCTGCGCCCCTGCGCCCCCTCCACCACCCTCCGGGTGGTCCCCCTCCCCCGTTGTCACGGGGGAGGATCCGCTGGGGCGAGATCTCTCCGTGATCCTTACCCGCGTCGCGGGGAGGAGTCCCGACTGAGGATTGTCGCCACCCTTCACCTTTCACTTCTTCAAATGGGAACTTCCGGCGTCTCATATCTGGTGCTAGGCCTATGCGCCGGAGGAGAGAGAATGCGGGAGGATACCGTCAGGAACGGGGTGCCGGTGCTCGAGCGAACGCTCGACATGCTGGCCGTGTTCGAGCGCGAGCCGGAGGGCGCGACGATCCGCAGCCTGATGCGGGAGCTCGAGCTGCCGCGGTCGACGATTTACCGCATTCTCAA
>DASWWF010000228.1:0-3623 GCA_036401035.1 Devosia sp. | reverse complement strand
GCGCCGAGCGGGCCGTTCCAGACCACGGTCGCGGCTTCGTCGATGGCGCCCTTGATGCGCTCGATCGAGCCGGGGCCGACATCGAGCATCATGCCGTCGGGGTCCATGGCGTCGACGCCGTAGAAGCGGTGCGGCGCGTTGGCCTCGAAGTGCCAGGCGACGGCAGCGTCGATCGGCAGGATGATGGCGCAGCGCGCAGCCTCCGCCTTGTCGCGAATGCGGTTGGCAGTCTCGGCCAGGTCCTTTTCGGCCAGCGACTTGCCGACGCCCAGCCCGCCGGCATGAAGGAAGGTATTGGCCATGGCGCCGCCGATCACCAGGGCCTCGACCTTGGTGATGAGGTTTTCGAGCAGGTCGATCTTGGTCGACACCTTGGCGCCGCCAACGATGGCGATCACCGGGCGCTTGGGCTGGCCCAGGCCGGATTCAAGTGCCTCGAGCTCGGCCTGCATGGCGCGGCCGGCGGCGGCGGGCAACAGGCGCGCCAGCGCTTCGGTCGAGGCATGGGCGCGGTGGGCGGCCGAGAAGGCGTCGTTGACATAGATGTCGCCGAGCGAGGCCATGCGCTTGGCCAGTTCGATGTCGTTCTCTTCCTCGCCCTTGTGGAAGCGGGTGTTTTCGAGCACGAGGATCGAGCCGGCTGGAGCCTCGTCGATCGCCTGCTTCACGGCGCTCACGTCGACCCAGTCGGTCGGAATGAAGCCGACCTGGTGGCCGAGTTCGACAACCATCGCCGGGATCACCTGCTCGAGGCTGAATTCCTTATCGACCTTGCCCTTGGGACGGCCGAAATGGCTGAGCAGAATGGCTTTGCCGTCGACCTTGATGATCTCGCGGATGGTTGGAACGATGCGCTCGATGCGGGTGGCGTCGGTGACCTCGCCGTTCTCGACCGGCACGTTGAGATCGGCGCGCAGCAGCACGCGCTTGCCGGTCAGATCGAGGTCGTCGAGGGTCTTGAAGGCGGCCATGCTGGTCTCCGGCGATAGAGGAAGCTTTCGTCGCCGCGGCTATAGCAAAGTTGCAGGGAGGGCCAAAGCAAAAAGCCCGGCACGAGGCCGGGCTTCGGGATCGATGCCGGGTCGACCGACCCGATCAGAGAGTCTTGGCGAACACGGCGGTGACGTCGGCCATGCGGTTCGAGAAGCCCCACTCGTTGTCGTACCAGCCCATGATGTTCACGAAATTGCCGTCGATGACCTTGGTCTGGTCGAGCAGGATCGTGGCCGAGTGCGGGTCGTGGTTGAGGTCGCTCGACACCAGCGGGTGGTGGGTGACGGTCATCACGCCCTTGAACGCGCCGTTGCTGGCGGCGATCAGCGCATCGTTGACTTCCTGCGGGGTGGTATTGCGCTTGGAGATGAACTTGAGGTCCACCAGCGACACGTTCGGGGTCGGCACGCGGATCGAGATGCCGTCGAGCTTGCCCTTGAGTTCGGGCAGCACCAGGCCGATGGCCTTGGCGGCGCCGGTCGACGTTGGGATCTGGCTGAGCGCAGCAGCGCGGGCGCGGTAGAGATCCTTGTGCATGGTGTCCAGCGTCGGCTGGTCGCCGGTATAGGAGTGGATGGTGGTCATCATCCCCTTCTCGATGCCGACGAGGTCGTTCATCACCTTGGCCATCGGGGCGAGGCAGTTGGTGGTGCACGAGCCGTTCGAGATCACCACGTCATCCTTGCCGAGCTGGGCGTGGTTGATGCCGTAGACGATGGTCTTGTCGGCGCCTTCGCCGGGAGCCGAAATGATCACCTTCTTGGCGCCGGCGGTCAGGTGAGCCGAGGCCTTTTCCTTGGAGGTGAAGATGCCGGTGCATTCGAGCACGATCTCGACGCCGAGTTCCTTGTGCGGCAGCTGGGCCGGGTCCTTGACGGCGGTGACCTTGAACGTCTGGTTGCCGGCGGTGATGGTGTCGCCATCGACTTTCACGTCGTGCGGGAACTTGCCGTGCACGCTGTCATAGCGCAGCAGGTGGGCGTTGGTTTCGACCGGTCCGAGATCATTGACGGCAACGACCTGGATGTCGTTGCGACCGCTCTCGACGATGGCGCGCAGGATGTTGCGGCCGATGCGGCCAAAACCATTGATTGCGACGCGTACAGCCATGAAAGGCTCCTTAGGGCAACGGGAAGACTACGAAAGGCGGCTTCTTACAACTGCGCCGTGACGGCTTCAACAATCCCCTTGGGGGTAATGCCGAAGAACTCGTAGAGGGCTTCAGCCGGGGCGCTGGCGCCAAAACTGTGCATGCCCACGAAGCGGCCCTTGTCGCCGATGAAGCTGCCCCAGCTCATGCCGAGGCCGGCTTCCACCGCGACGCGGGCCTTGGCCTTGCCGAAGATTTCAGCCTTGTAGGCGTCGGACTGCTTGGCGAAGAGCTCCTGGCTAGGCACTGAGACGACCTTGGCCTTGATGCCCTTTTCCTTGAGCAGGTCGAGCGCGGCGACAGCGATCGAGACTTCCGAGCCGGTGGCGAAGATCACCGCATCGGCATCCTTGTCACCGGCGATGACATAGGCGCCCTTGGCAGCGAGGTTTTCCGACGAGTCGGTGACGCGCAGGGCCGGCAGGTTCTGGCGGCTGAGCGCCAGGACCGACGGCTGCTGGGCTTCGATGGCGAGCTGCCAGCATTCCAGCGTCTCGACGGCATCGGCGGGGCGGAACACCAGCAGGTCCGGGATGACGCGCAGCGCGGTCAGGTGTTCGACCGGCTGGTGGGTCGGGCCATCTTCGCCGAGGCCGATCGAGTCATGGGTCATCACATAGATGACGCGCTGGCCCATGATGGCCGAAAGGCGGATCGAGGGGCGGGCATAGTCGGTAAAGACCAGGAACGTGCCGCCATAGGGGATGAAGCCCTTATGCAGCGCGATGCCGTTCATCGCCGCCGCCATCTCGTGCTCGCGGATGCCGTAGCGCATGTAGCGGCCGGTGCGGTCCGAGGCGGTGAAGGGCAGGGTTTCTGGCGTGTTGGTGAGGTTCGATCCGGTCAAATCGGCGGAGCCGCCGATGGTTTCGGGCAGCACCTTGTTGATCACCTCGAGCGCCATCTGGCTCGACTTGCGGGTGGCGACCTTGGGCTTGTCGGCGACGAGCTTGCTCTTGAACTCGTTGATGGTCGATTTCCAGGCGTCGGGCAGCCTGCCTTCGATACGGCGCTCGAACTCGGCCTTCTTGTCGGCCGGGGCGGCGGCGAGGCGGCCTTCCCAGGCGCCCCGGATATTGGCCGAGCGGCTGCCGGCAGCGCGCCAGGCGTTGAGGGTGTCGGCCGGAATTTCGAAGGCCGGGTAGGTGATGCCCAGCTTTTCCTTGGCAGCGGCCAGTTCTTCCTTGCCGAGCGGCGAGCCGTGCACGGCATGGCTGCCGGCCTTTTTGGGCGCGCCGTAGCCGATGGTGGTCTTGGCGGCGATCAGCGTCGGCTTGTCGGCGGATTTCTTGGCGTCGTTGAGGGCGCGTTCGACCGCGGCCTGGTCGTGGCCGTCGATCTCGATGGTGTTCCAGCCGACGGCCTTGAAGCGGGCGATCTGGTCGGTGGAGTCGGCGTTGGAGACGGCGCCGTCGATGGTGATGTTGTTGTTGTCCCAGATCACCACGAGCTTGTTGAGCTTCAAGTGCCCCGCCAGCGA
>DASWWF010000227.1:0-2780 GCA_036401035.1 Devosia sp. | reverse complement strand
CACCCGGTCGCCGTCATCGAAGCCGAGGCGGTGGGCGAGGAGTTCGAGGCGCGCTTTTCGGCCACGGCCCGCAGCTATCAGTACGACATCCTCAACCGCCGCGCCCGGCCGGCACTCGACGATGGCCGCGTCTGGCACGTGCCGGTGGCGCTCGATGTCGACGCCATGCACGCGGCGGCGCAGCTCATTGTCGGCCGCCACGATTTCTCGACCTTCCGGGCGGCCGAATGCCAGGCCAACTCGCCGATCCGGACGCTCGACGTCTTCACCGTCAGCCGCGAAGGCGAGATCATCGCGGTGCGCGCCAAGGCGCGGAGTTTCCTCCACTCGCAGGTGCGCTCGATGGTGGGGTCGCTAAAGCTGGTCGGCGAGGGCAAGTGGACACCGCGCGATTTCCGCGCCGCGCTCGACGCCGCCGACCGCAGCCGCTGCGGGCCGCTGGCGCCGCCCGACGGGCTCTATCTCACGTCCGTAGACTATTGATCGCCGCAACGGCTTCCGGCGACGGAAACAGGATGCCGACGACGATCAGCGCGATCGACACGCCCACCAGCTGGGCAATCATGAACATGGCGATCTGCAACGGCGACAGCGTCACGATCAGCCGGGCGATGTTGATCTCCACCACGATCACCAGGATGGCGAGGGCGAAAAAGGCGATGTCGCCGCCGAAACCGACGAGACTGAGCAGCAGCTGGCCGGCCGAAATCCAGACGCTGGCCCAGTTGTCGGCGACCACATAGGGCCGCAGGCCGTCGAGCCGCTTCATCTGCCGCAGCACGATGGCGGCAAAGCCGATCTGCGAGGCAAAGAGGATGGCGGCGATCACCGCCGACTTGGCGATGGAGTAACCCTCGCTGGCGCCCGGCATGGCCAGCGGCACGATGGCGCTGACGAAGGTGATGGCGAGAAAGCCGATGAAGCTGCCGACCAGGCCCTTCTGGCTGAAATCGAAATATTGCGGCGCGCGGCGGTCGCCGACGATGAGCGCCACAACGCCACGGCCAGCCGCAACCACTTCGTCGATAAAGCCTTGGGAATCTGGCACGCTTGGTCCGGTCAGTCGGGAGTTGGAAGATCGGGCTGGATCAGCATGTAGAGCCCGATGGGGATGGCGACAAGCAGCACGACTGTCAAAATGGCAAACGCGGCAGAAATGCCGATCGAGAATTTGCCGATATCGCGCGCCAGCCGATAGAGCATGTAGCCGAAGATGCCCTGCATGGCGGCCGAAAAGATGCTGCCGCCAAAAAGCGACAGCGGCAGTCCGATGGCGAGGATGAGGCTGAGCGCATAGCCGGCGGGCACCAGCAGGCCCAACATCGTCACCGGCGGCTGCAGCAGCCGCACGGTGGCATAGATCACCAGCACGATGCCGATGAGCGGCAGCGAGTTGATGACCAGCGTCACCAGCAGGTCCTCGAGGCCGGGCGCGGTGCCGAACAGGGCGACCGACTGGATCGTGCGGGTGATCACCACGAGGATCAGGTAGGTGCCCAGCATGGTCATGAAGCCGGACCGGCTGGCGTTGAAGCGCCGGGCCGCATCCGGCCGCGCGCCGAGCAGGTCGAGCCAGCCGATGGCGGCGTTCTTGATCTCGATGAGCGGGTTCATGCGAAATAGTCCCGCATGAAGGCCGCATAGAGCGCCGAGAGGTTCTCGACATCGGCCACCGCGACGCTCTCATTGGCCTTGTGCATGGTCTGGCCGGGGAGGCCCAGTTCGACCACCGGGCAATATTGCGCCACAAAGCGCGCGTCCGACGTGCCGCCGCCGGTCGAGAGGTCCGGGCGCGCGCCGGTCAGCGTCTCGATGGTCTTGCAGAGCGTCTCCACCGCCCCCGAGAGCGGCGACAGGAACGAGCGCGAGGGCCGGCCGCTCACCTCGAAGGCGATGGCGACTTCCATCTCATTGGCGATGTCGTCGAGCTTTTCGCGGAGCGCGACTTCCAGCGTCTCGGGCGTCCAGCCATCGTTGAAGCGCACGTTGAAGCGCGCATGCGCGGCGCCCGGGATCACATTGGTGGTCTCGTTGCCGACATCGAGCGAGGTGAATTCGAGATTGCTGGGCGGGAACTGCGCATTGCCGTCATCGAGCTTGCCCGAGAGCGCCAGCACCACCTGCGCCAGCACCGGCAGCGGATTGCGCGCCTTGTCGGGGTAGGCCACGTGCCCCTGCGTGCCGCTGACGGTCAGTTTTCCGTTGAGCGAGCCACGGCGGCCGACCTTGATGCTGTCGCCCAGCCGGACCAGCGCGCTCGGTTCTCCCACAATGGCGAAGTCGAACACATGGCCCTGCGCCTTGGCCCAGGCCAGCAGCTTTTCGGTGCCGTTGATCGAGTCCGCTTCCTCGTCATTGGTGATGGCGAGCGAGATGGTGCCGCTCTCCGGCGCGCCGGCACAGGCCGCGACGAACGCCGCCACGCCCGACTTCATATCGGCCGCACCGCGCCCGAAGATGCGCCCATCGCGGATCACCGGATCGAACGGGTCCGTCTGCCACTGTGCCCGGTCCCCCGGCGGCACCACATCGGTATGCCCGGCAAAGAGCAGATGCCGACCCCCCTGCCCCCGCGTCGCCAGCATGTTCTCGACCGGATAGGACCCATCGCCCTCGAAGGTCATGCGATGGATGGCAAACCCCATCGGCCGCAGCGCCGCCTCGAGCACATCGAACACCCCGGCACTCTCCGGCGTCACCGACGGACACCGGATCAACGCCTCCAGGAGCCTCGTCGCCTGCCCAACCCCGTCGCTCACATCACACTCCACGATTCACTC
>DASWWF010000226.1:0-3274 GCA_036401035.1 Devosia sp. | reverse complement strand
GTGTCGGCCGGCTTGAGGCCGCTCTGCGCCCAGAGGTCGATGAGAAAATTGACGATCACTTCGCGCGCCGCCGGTGCACCCTCGACCCGGCTGATGGTGCGATCGGTCTGCAGCGGAAACCACTCATAGCCCGCCGGATTGACGGCGCAGGCATTCGGCGCGTTGGGCGAGACAAACAGCGTATCGGGCATCAGCGGCGACCAGAACTGCCCCAGCGCGATGAGGTCCGCGCCATCCGACCCATAGCCGTGCAGCAGCACGACGAGCTTTTTCGCCTGCCCTGAACGGGGCGGCAACATCGGGCCCGAGAGCGTCTTGGTCACAGCGGCACGCCTTCTCTCTGCTTGATCATCGCATAATAACGCCAGAACAGCAGCGCCGCCGCATGGCGATGCGGCGACCAGGCTTCGGCGATGGAAATCAACTGCTTGCTCGTGGGCTGCGCGTCAAGCCCGAGCCCCCACTGCACCGCCTTCTGCAGCGCCAGGTCGCCGGCCGGGAAGACATCGGGATGACCCGAGCAGAACATCAGATAGATCTCCGCCGTCCACGGGCCGATACCCTTGAGGGCGGTGAGTTCGGCGACGGCGGCTTCGGCGCTCAGCGTCTCCAGCCGGTCGAAGTCCAGTGCGCCGGACACCACCGCCTCGGCGATCACCCGCACCGTCTTGAACTTGCCCAGCGAGAAACCGACGCCGCGAACCGTCTCTTCGCTGAGCGTCAGATAGCGCACCGGATCGAGCGCGCCGTCCAACTGCTCGAAGCGGCCCCAGATGGCGCGAGCGCTGGCGACCGAGAGCTGCTGCCCGCAGATGACCTTGGCGAGACCGGCAAAACCGCCTGGCTGCAGCCGGATTTCGAACGGCCCGGCCTTGCGCGCCACCTCGGCCAGCCGCTTGTCCTGCCTGAGCAAAATTTCGAGATGCCGGGCCAGACCCTCGGCGCTGTCGAGTCGTTCGCCGCTTGTGCTAGATGAATTCATGAACTCCGGTCCGGTCTTTCGTTTCGCGCCCAGCCCCAATGGCTACCTGCATCTGGGGCATGCTTATTCCGCATTGTTCACCGCCCACTGGGCCGAACGGCTCGGCGGGCGCTTCCTGCTCCGCATCGAGGATATCGACATAGCGCGTGGCAAGCCGGAATTCACCGCGGCGATTTTCGAGGACCTGGCCTGGCTCGGCCTGACTTGGGAAGAGCCGGTCATGCGGCAATCCGAACGCTTCGAGATCTACGAGGAGTTTGCCGGCCGCCTGCACCAGCACGGCCTGCTCTACCCCTGCTTCTGCTCGCGCAGCGAGATCGCTGCCGAAGCGGCAGGCACTGACCCGGACGGCGCGCCGCTCTATTCGGGCAGATGCCGGCATCTTTCCGACGAGGACGTCGATGCCCGGATCGAGCGCGGTGACCCGGTGCAGTACCGGCTCTATTCCGAACTCGCCATCGCCATGGCCGGGCCACTGACCTTCACGGTGGCCGCCCCGACCCCCGAGGACCGGCCGCAGATCCGCTATGCCCGGCCCGAACTCTGGGGCGATGTGGTGATCCAGCGCAAGGATACGCCGACCAGCTATCACCTCAGCGTCGTGGTCGACGACGATGCGCAGGGCGTGACCCACGTCACCCGCGGCCGCGACATGGAGCCATCCACGGACATCCATGTGCTGCTGCAGTTCCTGCTCGGGCTGAAGTCACCCACCTACACCTTCCACCGCCTGCTGCTCGACGAAGACGGCAAGAAGCTGGCGAAGTCGCGCAGTTCGAAAAGCCTGCGCGACTTGAGAGCAGAAGGCTGGACGCCCGAGAACGTGCGCCTCGAGTTGGGGTTCTCAAAGTAGACCTCATCTGGCAGAGCCCTCATGGTGAGCTTGTCGAACCACGAGGGCGAGCGCGCCGAAGTGCCACGACCTCGTCCTTCGACAGGCTCAGGATGAAGTCTACTGGAGCGGATTACGCAGCCTTCCGCACTTCCCCGAAAAACGGCCGCGCGGTCTCTGCGATCGCTGCCTCGAACGGCGTGCCGAAGGTCGGACCGAGCAGCGCGTCGAGCCGGTCGTCCTTGAGCTCCATCGGGTTGCTCCAGAGATAACCCATGCGACCGATGTCCCGCATGATCGGGTCGGCAAAACCCATCAGCGTGAAGAGGATGCGCGGAAAGTAGCTGACCTTGACCGGCACCGGCGCTGCGGCGGCAATGGCCGTACCCATCTGCTCGGGCGTGACGAAATTGCCGGCGAAGTGGAAGTTCTCGAACGGCGCCAGCGCCTTGCGGTGCCAGGCGAGCTTTTCGAACGCCCGCGCCAGATCCGGGAGATAAGCCCAGGAGTGGCCGACGCCCGGCGTACCCATGAGGGAAATCTTGCCCTTGGCCGCCTCGCGGAACACGCCCTGGTCGAACCAGTCGCCGGAATTGCCGGGGCCATAGAAGTCGCCGGCGCGGAGCACGATGGCCTGGATGTCGCCGCGCCCGGCGGCCGCCTGCAGCAGCGCTTCGCTGCGCTTGCGGATCTCGCCGCGTTCCTTTTCGGGGCGCTGCGGCAGGTCCGGCGTCACATGGCGGTCGGTGGCGGCGTAATTGTAGATCGTGCCGGGAAACAGCATGGTCTTGCCGGTCCTGCCGATAGCCTCGATGATGCGCGTATGCAGCGCCTCCATCCGGCCCTCGGTCCACTGGTGGTAGGGCAGATGCAGCCCGTTGAACACCACCTCGCTGTCGCCGATGGCCCGGCGCATATCCTCGACATTGGCGGCGTCGCCCTGGACGAAGCGGACGCCGGCGATCGGATGCTTGTTCGAACGGCCGAAGCCGGTGACCTGCCAGCCGGCTGCGACGAAAGCCGCGGCGACGGCGTGGCCGATATGGCCGTTGATTCCCAGGACGGTGATGGTGTTCGTGCTCATGTGCGGTCTCCTGTTGCGATGAGCACAAGCTAGGAGCATAATTTCCGTATATGGATTGGCGAAATTCGTTTCGCAGATATACAGGATTGCATATGCCTGAACCCGACTGGTCACTCTGGCGCAGCTTTGCCGCCGTCGTTGAACAGGGCTCCCTCTCGGGCGCCGCCCGTCATCTGGGCATGACGCAGCCGACCATGGGCCGGCATATCGAGGAACTCGAGCGCACGCTCGGCGCCACGCTGTTCGAGCGCACCCTGCAGGGCCTAAAACCCACCGAGACCGGGCTGCGGCTCTATGAGCCGGTCGAGGGCGCGCAGCGGGCACTGGCCGAGGCCACGCTGATGGCCGAGGGCACGCAGGAAGAACTCAGCGGCTC
>DASWWF010000225.1:0-3035 GCA_036401035.1 Devosia sp. | reverse complement strand
GCAAATGCCGCGAAGGAGGCCAAGTTAAGGGACTTGGGTTTAGACGACGTAGACATCGGACGCTGAAGACCGGGTTCGAGATTACACGCGCACCCGTTGCACACTTTGTTGCACACCGAAAATGTGCGTACATAACACGTTGATATTACGACTTATTTTCACATCGCGATATCATCATAATCCGTGTGTCGGGGGTTCAAATCCCTCCTCCGCTACCATAAATCATTGAAATTAATTCGATTTTTTGGTCTGGAGCCACGCTAGCGCTGGCTGAACAGCAAAAAAAGGCGACCCGCCACCGCGGACCGCCCTCCATGTTCACAAGTCCCAGCCCCAGCCTAGTTCCCGAACCAGCCGTCCTTCAGGTACCGCATATATTCGAAAATCGCGCCGTGCTTGCGCACGAATGCCACTTCGAGGAAGTCGCCGACGATGAAGGGCGGGATCAGGATTTCGACCCCCTCGGCCTCGAGATGCGGTTTCAAATCCTTGACCCGATAGGCGACGTGCGGGTTGTAGCGCACCGCGTCGGGCACGGTGCTGTCGTCGCGGTAGCGCAGGAACTCGATGTGTTCGGGGTGGTTACGCGGGTTGGTCACCCAGATCTTGCTGGCTTCCACCCAGTCTTCCTGCGGCTGCTCGATCTCGGTGGTGATGCCGACATGGTCGAATTCGAAATCGCTCATCAGAGCCTCACCACAGTGCCGGTGCGGGCCGATTCCTCGGCGGCAAGCGTCGCTTCGAGCGCCGCGGTGGCGTCCTCGGGCGTGCCGATGGTCACCTCGGCGCCGGTCAGCGCGGTGCTGGCGAAGTACATGAACTCGTCGCGCAGCGCGCCGCCGCGGACGCCGTTGAACATCGGCCAATAGGTGGTGTCGGGTGAGTGCAGCTTGTTGCCGTCGACAATGCCGAGGTTGGGGAAGGTGTCCTGCACGTGGATGATGCCTTCGGTGCCGATGATCGACATGCGTTCGTCGATGTCGAACGGGGTCTTGTCGGGCATGCACCAGACCGTCTCCAGCGTCGCCGTGGCGCCGCCCTTGAAGCGGTACATGGTCTGGCCGATGTCGGGGTGCTTCAGGCCCCGCACGTCCACGGTCTGCGCATAGGTCGAGGCGACGCGGTCGCCGGTGAACCACAGCATGATGTCGGTGTCGTGGATGGCGTCGCCGACGATCGGCCCGATCTTGTTGAGGATGGTGGGCGTCCAGGCAGCAGGGATATTGCGGCGCGACGACAAAGCCACGATCTTGCCGATGCGGCCTTCGTCGATGGCCTGCTTGGCCATGCGGTAGCGTGGGTTGAAGCGCACCACGTGGCCGATGAACAGGATGCCCTTCGAGCCCTTCGAAGCGGCAGTGATCTTTTTGGCGTCCTCCACCGTCGAGGCGATCGGCTTTTCGAGGAAGACGTGCTTGCCGGCCTTGAGCGCGGCAATCGCCGGCTCGGTGTGCTGGTCCCACATGGTGCAGATCGAGACCGCATCGATATCGGGATCGGCCAGCATGTCGTGGTAGTCGCGATAGAGCTTCTTGACCCCGAATTTCTCGCCCATGGCGGCCAGCCGGTCCGGCGTGCGGGTGCAGAGCGCGGTCAGTTCGAGATTGGCGACGCCGGCAATGGTTTCGGCGTGGATTTCGCCGAACCAGCCCAGGCCGATGACGCCGATACGCAATCTATCCATCTGCAGAAATCCCCTCAAAAGTCTTCGAGTGTGAGTTCGCGGGCCATGACGATGTTGCCCGAGGTGAGCCCGCAATCGACCGGAATGGCAGCGCCGGTGACGGCGCTGGCCAGGTCGGATGCGAGGAAAGCGATGACGCGTGCCACTTCGTCGGGTTCGACGATGCGGCCGAGCGGATACCAGCGCTCCAGCGTCTTCAGAACGTTCGGGTCCTTGGCCTTGCGCTCGTCCCAGATGGGGGTGCGCACGGTGCCGGGCAGCACGATGTTGGCGCGGATGTTGTAGCGGCCATATTCCTGCGCGATCGAGCGCGTCATCGAGATCATGCCGGCCTTGGCGGCGCTATAGGCGGGGTCGCCCAGCGCCGAGAGGCCGTTGACCGAGCCGACATTGACGATGTTGCCGGCGCGGCGTTCCACCATCTGCGGCAGCACCGCATGGGCACAGGCCCAGGCGCCGTTGAGGTTGGCGGCCATGTCGGCCTGCCACGCCGCCGGATCGGTGGCGGCGAGCGTCGGAAAACGCGACACGCCGGCATTGTTTATCAGGATGTGCACATCGCCGAAGCCCTTGAAGGCGCGGGCGACCGCATCGCCATCGGCGATATCGGCGGTCGCGGCCTTGACGGTGATCCCCTCTTTGCCGAGCGTCGCGGGCAGGGTCATCACCTTGTCGCTGCGGTCGAGCGCCGCGATGGTCGCGCCTTCCTCGCCGAAGAATTTGCAGAGCCACTGGCCGATGCCGCCCGCGGCCCCGGTGATGGCGATGGTCTTGCCCGAAAATGCCTTGCTCATGCTGATCCCCTGAATGCGTCGCCGATCCATTGCAGATTCGGCCGCCGCAGGTGTCCATAGTTGTAGAAGGCGAGTTCCGTGACCCCGCCATCGCGCAGCGCCTCGATGGCCGCGATGAAGTCGCCCTTGCTCGCGAGATCGGGGAAGGACGGTCGCAGGATGCCGCGCAGCTTGACCTCCGGGCCGATGCGGCGGCGGATGTCGAAGAGGTCGGCCTTCACCCGCATCGGCGAGGGTTCGTAGAAGCAGGCTTCGATGATGCCGGTGGCGTCGCCGAGTGCACGCAGGTCGCTGCCCTCATACCAGGCGCCGCCGGTCGGCCGGGCCACCGAAGGGATCACCGCCACCTTGGCGTCGCTGCGCACCTCGGCGCGGATTTCGGTCACCAGCGAGGTGACGACGCCGTTGCGGAAATCGAGATAGCGCCGCAGGTCGCCATCGGCGACGATATCGGCGCGCCAGAAGGCTTCGGCCATGTCGGGCGGGACGTCGATGTCGCTCTCGAGATAGGCCTCGATATCGGCCGCCACCTGCGCCTTGAGCCGGCGCGCATCGAT
>DASWWF010000224.1:0-3334 GCA_036401035.1 Devosia sp. | reverse complement strand
GCTGGACCGGAATGATGCGGCTGGACACGCTCTGTTGTCTCCGTTCGAAGTGGTTCATGCGCTCTTGTTCTGCCTGGCAAGAATGACGGCGCCATGCAGCGGCTCATGCTGCGGGCGCACGATGAAGTCGCCGTAACGCTGTTCCATCAGGGGATAGAGGCGCGTACCGAAGCCACCGACCGCCGCCATCTTGGTGGCGCCGCGGGCTTTGAACCAGGCGACGTAGTTGTCGATATAGCTCATTTCGAGGTCCATGAGCTCGCGGGCGACCGGATCGCCCTTTTCGAAATAGTCCATCAGCATCGGGATCAGCGCGCCATAGTCGGCCGGACGGCGATCCTTGAACGACCAGTCCATGACAGCATCAAGGCTGCCGCCCAGGGTCTGGACGGTCGCTTCGGTGAGGGGCGACCCGGACACGAGGCCATCGGTGGCCTCGACCGTGCGGCGCACCAGTTCGCGGCCCAGGATGGCGCCCGACATCTGGTCGCCGATGTGAAAACCCCAGCCGCCGGCCTGGTGGCGCTGGCCATTGACCAGTGCCATGGCGGCCGAACCGGTACCAACGATGATCACCGCGCCATCCTCGCCGCCATGGGCGCCGGCGCGGGCGATGTCGATGTCGTCATAGACGGTGACCTGGGCGAAGGGCCAGGGGCGCTCGGCGAAGGACTTGCGTGCCGACGGCAGGCGGCCGCCGGCCATGCCGAAACAGGCGTAAGTGTTGGCGGTCTCGGCAAAATCGATCCCCGCCTTGGCGAACACCTCGCGGGTGCCGTCGGTGATCGACTTGTAGGCTGGCTCGCCGTCCTCGATCTGCAGATTAGACCGGCCGCCATTGGCATCGGCCAGGGTCACGAGATTCTCGTCGGCCAGACGAATACGGCAGTTCGTGCCGCCCCCATCCACACCCAGAAAATAGGTTGCCACCCGCGGAGACTCCAAAGGAATTGCTGTAGGCCCTGTGCTAGTCGGCGCGGACCATAATGCCAATGCCCCATAGACGAAAGTAGAATAAGCGATCGATTTCAGCAGCCAAGCGAGCTTGCCGCATGGCTCGCATGCGGCCAGAGTTCGGCTTTCGCCCCTCGATCCCGGATTCGCCTGCCCCATGAGCGTGACGCTGACCGTCTGCACGACCTGCAAATACAAGCCTTTGCAGCCCTTCGATGACGAGGGGAAGTCCGGTGGGCTCAGGCTGGCCGAGGCTTTGGAGGCCGAAGCGGGCAACCGGACGGCGCGGCCGCGGGTTATCCGTCACGAGTGCCTGTGGAGTTGCCGGCACCACTGCTCAGTGCTCATTCGCGCGCCGGGCAAGGCAGGTTATCTTGTCGGGCGGTTCGAAGGCGGACCCGAGGCGGCGGCGGCGATCCTCGACTGGACCGATGCCTATGCTCAAAGCCCGATCGGCAAGGTACCGTATCGGGAATGGCCCGAGGGCATGAAGGGGCATTTTATCCTCAACATCCCCGTCCTGGCGGAGGAGGAGAATACATGAGCGACGGTCATATCCTGGTTCTGGGCGGCGCGCGGTCGGGCAAGACCGGTTTTGCCGAGCGGCTGGCGATGCGGGCCGGCAGCAAGCCGGCCTATCTGGCGACGGCGCAGGCGCTGGACGCCGAAATGCGCGAACGGGTGCAATCGCACAAGGAACAACGGCAAGGCCGGTTCGCCACCATCGAGGAGCCGCTGGAGCTGGCAGCGGCCATCCTCAACGCAGCGCGAAGCCATGATGTGATCCTCGTGGATTGCCTGACGCTCTGGATCACCAACCTCCTGATGGCTGACCGCAACGTGGCGGCGGCGGTGGAGGAATTGCTGGTGACGCTGGGCGACGTCGAGACGGCGCGCGTGGTGCTGGTGTCGAACGAAGTGGGGCTCGGCATCGTGCCGGACAATGCGCTGGCGCGGATGTTCAGGGACCTGGCCGGCAGCGCGCACCAGCGGCTGGCCGACATCTGCGACGACGTCTATTTCGTCGTCGCCGGGCTGCCGATGGTGCTCAAGGGCGATCCGCCGATGGTGGCGGAAAAGCGCGTGCACGAGGCCTGACCCGGCGGGCTCAACGGTAGAGAAGCACGCCGATGGCGAGGGTGATGCCCAGCGCCAGGTTCAGCACCATGAAATAGAGGTCGAGGCTCTTGCGGATATCGGCGGGGCCGAGATCCGTGCGGCCGGAGCCAAGCGTGGGCAACTGATGGGCCTCGCCGCCATAACTGCGCGGGCCGCCCAGGGCGAAGCCGAGGGCGCCGGCGAAGGCGGCTTCGGGCCAACCGGCATTGGGCGAGTCGTGCTTTTTGGCGTCCGAAAGCGCCGTATTCCAAGCCTTTTCGGCCTCGGCGCCCTTGATCCAGAAGGCGGCGCCGGCGACCAGCAAAGCCGAGAGGCGGGCGGGCAGCCAGTTGACCAGATCGTCGAAACGAGCGGCCGCCCAGCCGAATTCGCGATGACGCTCGGTCTTGTGGCCGATCATGGAGTCGGCGGTGTTGACGGCCTTGTAGAGGGCGATGCCCGGCAGGCCGCCGATCACCAGCCAGAACAGCGGCGCGATGATGCCGTCAGAGGTGGACTCCGCCAGGCTCTCGATGGCGGCGCGGGAGACACCGGCCTGGTCCAGGGTTTCGGGGTCGCGACCGACGATCTGCGCCACCTGCTTGCGGCCGGCTTCGAGCGAATGATCGAGCGCATCGGCGACGGCGCGGACGGCGCGTCCCAGTTCCTTCTGCGCCAGCAGTGAGGTGGCGAGAATGGCTTCGATGACCCAGCCGGCGGGCACGAGGCCCAGGGCGTAGCGGATGGCGATGGTGATCGCCGCGGTGACGGCGAGGAGGAGGATGAGGGCGAGGATGCCCTTGAGGCGACGCCGACTGCCGTTGTTCAGCGCCTTGTCCAGGGCCGAGATCAGCGCGCCCATCCACACGACGGGGTGCTTGATGGCGCCGTAGACCGGGCGCGGATAGCCGATGAACCGTTCGAGCAGCAGAGCGAGCGCGGGAAGGAATGCGTGCATCAATCCCGCCTAGCCGATCGGGGCCGCCAAGGCCAGTAACGCTTCGATATCCACATGCGCCTCCAGATGGGCGGCAAAAGCATCGAGCGTCGCGTCGATCGAGGCCTCGTAGGCGAGGTCGCTGGTGGGCGCGCCGAGCATCTGGAGAAAGGCCGAGCGGAAGCCGTCGGCGGCGAAGAGGCCGTGGAGATAGGTACCGGAAATGCGGCCGGAGGTGGCGCCTTCGGACTGATTGCCGACCACGGCGAAGGGCGTCCCGGTGGCCGGGCCGGCGGTGGTGCCCATGTGCATGTGATAGCCGCTGAGCGGCTGGCCGAAGGCGGT
>DASWWF010000223.1:0-5961 GCA_036401035.1 Devosia sp. | reverse complement strand
CGGGACGCGATGGGGTGGCAGCCGCAGCCCGCGGCGAGGTCGAAATAGCGGGTCGCCGACCGGTCGCGCGGGGCGAGCAGCGCGAAGATCACCGGCAGGCCGATATTGGTGGTCTGATCGAAGAGGGTGATGCGTAAACCGGCGGCTTCGACCTGCGCGACGAGGCCGTCGATCACCGGATCTTCGAAGGACTTTGCATCGATCTGGGTGGCGGCCGCGGCCTCGTCGGGCTTGAAGATCCAGAGGGTGGTGGCGTCGCGCTCGACCAGTTCGCAGAGCGCGTGGAAGGTGGCTTCCTCGAGCGTGTTGCCGGACGCCAGGCCATTGGTGGACTGGCTGACGTCGCGGAGCGTGTCGGCGCCGCCGATCGCCAGCGCGTCGCGCGGGGCATAGACCGGGTCACCGGAAAACAGCTGCGTACCCACGAGCCAGTCGAGCACCAGATCGTCGGGCAGCGGCTCTTTCGGCGGCAGCCAGGGAGTGACATCGAAGAGCACCCTGCCCTCGGCGCGCAGCTCGGCGGCGCTGGCCCGGATCAGCGGGACGTCGGGGCTTTCGGCAATGGCGTATTCGGTGGCCTCCATGATGGCCGAGGCCATGGCCGCATCGTCATCGGCGCCCTTGCCCATGTTGACGGCGAGGGTCCGCGCATTGGGCCGCGTGGCGGCCCAGCACGGGATGCCGATCACATCCAGCCCGGTCTGGCGGGCCAGCCGGGTGATGCCGAATTCGGCCATGAACGGACGCATCTGAGCCACCGTCACGGAAGGAGCCCTCACCCGATCCGAGTACGGATGCGCCGGCCTTTCGGCCGACGCGGAGGTTGCAGGAGAAATTCTGGATCAGGCGTAGAACCAACGCCCGGACGCAACATCACGCGTGTCCGCCGCAACAGCGAAATCCACGCCTTTAAGAGAGCCTTCAGCACGCAACGCGTCGGTCTTGATGGCGGTGGAGTTCGCATCGACCGAGGACACGGTCATCGTCTGGGTGTCCACCACAAGCAGATCGGTGGAGTTCTTCTGTCCGATGATTACGTAACGCATAGTATGGCCTCCTTTTGCCTCTTACTTGAAGCCTGCCCTGCGCAGGCCCTCAATGTAGAGATCGACGTCGGCAGGGTTCCGCATCGGCATACGCCGCACCCAGTCGACAATGGAAAAATCTGGTTGAATCTGAAGGGCTCTGACGCGGAACTGGCGGGCCTGTTCCTTGTCGTCCGCCATGGCGGACGCGGCCGCCATGAGCCGCAGCGCCGGCTCCTGGTTCTTCATGCGCTGGAGCGCCGTGATGGCATCCTGCCACTGGCCCTCGAAGTAATGAATGCCTCCCAGAGTCCACCAATATTCGTCCGGTGGAATGGGATTGAGGAGAAGCGCCGCTTCCATTCTGGAGCGGGCCGCCTCGAAGTCGGAATTATGGGCCAGCGTGTCGGCATAGTCGGCCAGCACGTCGGCATGGTTGGGGGCGTAGCGTTCGGCCTGGGCGAACTGGCGCAGGCTCTCGTCGAGATCGCCGACAAAGAGCGCGGCACGGCCGAGTTCGCGATAGCCGTTGCCGTCGAACGGGTCGAGCGAAATGGCCCGCTCGGCATGCAGCTTGGCCTTGTCGAGCAGGGTATTGTCGGCGCCCGAGCGCAGCACCCATTCGACCACATAGCTGCGCGCCATGGAGTGCTCCGCCATGGCCAGTTCCGGCGCCAGTTCGGACGAGACCCGGAACGACTTCCGGGCCTTGCGGACACGCGGCAGGTCGAAGGTGCGCAGATCCTGCCGGCCGGCGAGATAATGCGAATAGGCGGTGGGGTCGCGGCTGGTGCGTTCGGCCGCCAGTTCCGCCGCTTCGACGCGGTCGGCGAGGCTGCCGGCGATGCCGTTGACGAGGTCGCGATAGCGGGCCGGCGCGTCGGCGACGGCAAAGCGGAACTTGTCGGTCCAGACGATCTCGCGCCCGGCGGTGCGGATGAGGCGCACCGCGAGGCCGAGCTGGCCGTTTGCCTCGGCGGCCCGATCGATGGCGACGCGGCTCTCGACCGCATAGTCGATCTGGTGCGAGCGGATCTCGTCGAGCGCCGAGAACGGGTCGAACCGCCAGGCCGAATGCGGCGCGATCACCGTCAGCGAGCGCAGGCGGCAAAGGCTGATGGTCACGTCCTCGATCAGCGCCGGGGCGATATGCTTGGGTGTGTCGGACCTGCCGAATTCCTGCAGCGGCGGCAGCAGCACGATGCGCGGCACGCGGGCGCTTTCGGCCAGCAGCAAGGCGCGCGTCTCGATCGGCGTGACCGGCTTGGTGGCGATCACCGCCGGCACGATCGGCGGCGGGTTGAGCAGCGCGCTGGTCTCGGGCTCGGGCTCGACCCGCAGCGCCTTCCACAGCCGGCTGCGGAAAGCCGCGTAGATGGCGCCCACCGTGTGCTCATCGCCGTCAAGGCGGGCAAGCCGCATCTGCGCCTGGCAGACCTGGTCGGAGAAGGGCTGGATTTCGGCCAGCCGGGCCAGCGCCTGGTCGGCGGCGGTGCCGCCGATGCGCAGCGCTGTGCCGGTGGCCGCGGCGACGAACTGGTTCTCGATGCGGGTGCGCTCGGTCTCGATCCAGCGCCCCAGCTCCTCGGCCGAGCCGGTGAGCCCATCGAGCAGGCCACCGCGATAGAGGCCGAGCAGGCGCAGGAACTCGCCGGGGTCCGTGACGCCGCGAATACGCTGGATCTCGACCAGATCGACGCGGACCGATTGACCCAGCGAAATATAGGTCGCATCGGCCTCGAACAGTTCGAAGCCGTAACGCGCCTCGGCCGACCTTGTATTTAGTAAAACTTGCCGAAGATTGGTGCTGGCCTGGGAGCCGCTGGCCGTTTCCCAGAGCCGGTCGGCGACCGTCTGGCGGCGGGCGCGACCCCGATATTCGATATGCAGAAGGGCCGCCAGAGAGAAGGCTTTCTGGCGCAATTCAACTGTGCTGCCATCCGGGAGGCGCAACTGGGGAATGCCCAGCAGCTCCAACATCGGCGTTTCCCGCATCGGATCAATGAACTCTGCAAATCACTTTTCTAGACAATAGAAGGAGCGCGCTTGACTAAGTAAAGGAAAAATCACAGAACACATAACGGGTACATAACGGATGGCCGCCTTTCCCGGACGAACGCATAACGGGTCGAAGTCCAGCGAGCCGCCGAAATGTCAGGAAGCCGACTACGCGCTGAGCGGAGGCTCAAGCCGCAGTCGAGACAAAAACAGAAGGATGGGCTTTACTTTGGCAATGCAGACCGGGTCGAACGGACCTCTTGCGGGCGCGGGCGCCGCAACCGATCATGAACTGGTGGGACTGAGCGCGGACATTGTTTCCGCCTATGTGGGCCATAACGCGCTGAGCGTGGCGGATCTGCCCAAGCTTATTGCGGATGTACACAACGCGCTGCGCAACCTCAAAAGTAATGGCGCGCCGTCCGCCCCGGTCGAGCTCAAGCCGGCCGTGCCGGTCAAGAAGTCGATCGCGCCGGATTTTCTGATCTGCCTCGAAGACGGCAAGAAGTTCAAATCGCTCAAGCGCCACCTGCGCACGCACTACGATCTTTCGCCCGAACAGTATCGCGAGAAGTGGGGCCTGCCGGCCGACTATCCGATGGTCGCCCCGAACTATTCGGAGACCCGTTCGCGCCTCGCCAAGGACAATGGCCTGGGCCGCAAGGCGAAATAACCAACTCACTGTGACTGTAACGGCCGCCTTCGGGTGGCCGTCTTCTTTTTCAGCCACTGCATGCGCCTTATGCATCGCCACGGATTGCACGTTTCTTGGGCAATGTCGTAAGGATGCGCCATGCCCACCCGCGACCTTTCGATCCTGATCATCGACGAGAACCGCATCCGCGCCGCCATCATCGAGGCCGGACTGCGCGATGCCGGGCATGAGCGGGTCACGGTGCTGCACGAGGTCAACGAGGTCGCCCGCAAGATCGAGACCATCGCGCCGGACGTGGTGGTGATCGACCTCGAAAATCCCAACCGCGACCGGCTCGAGCATTTCTTCTCGCTGTCGCGGGCGCTGGAGCGTCCCATCGCCATGTTCGTCGACCGGTCGGACGGCGCCGAGATCGAGTCGGCAGTGGCGGCGGGCGTCTCGGCCTATGTGGTCGATGGCCTGCGCAAGGAACGGGTCAAGCCGATCCTCGACATGGCGATCAGCCGCTTCAACGCCTTCGCGCGATTGAAGCGCGAATTGCAGGATGCGCGCAGCGAACTCGAGGACCGCAAGGTCATCGACCAGGCCAAGGGCATATTGATGCGGCAGCGCGGGCTCGACGAGGCCGCCGCCTATGGCCTCCTCCGCAAGACCGCCATGAACCAGAACCGCAAGCTCGTCGACGTGGCGCAGAGCCTCCTCACCGCCGCGTCGCTTTTGGGTCCGGAGTAAACCGATGAGTCTCATTCCCCTTTCGGCCGGCTTCCTGCCCCTCCTCGATAGCGTGCTGCTGGTGCTGGCGCGCGAAAAGGGTTTTGCGCAGAGCGAGGGGCTCGACCTGCACCTGGTGCGCGAGACCTCGTGGGCCAATATCCGCGACCGCGCCGCCTTGGGGCATTTCGACTTCGCCCAGATGCTGGCGCCGATGCCGCTCGCCGCAACGCTCAACCTCACCCCGCTCGCCGTGCCGATGATCACGCCGATGATCCTGGGGTTGGGCAATAATGGCGTCACCGTCAGCGCCGCGCTCTGGGCCGCCATGGCCGAGGCCGGCGCGCCGGCGACGCTCGAAGCCGGCCCGGTCGGCGCGGCCCTGGCCAAGGTCGTCAAAGCCTCGCCCCGCAAATTCCGCTTCGGCGTGGTGCACCAGACCTCGTCGCACAATTACGAGCTGCGCTACTGGCTTTCGGCCAGCGGCATCGTGCCCGATCGCGATGTCGAGATCGTGGTGCTGCCGCCGCCCTATCTACCCGATGCGCTCGGCTCGGGCGGCATCGATGGCTATTGCGTCGGCGAACCGTGGAACAGCGTCGGCGTCACCCGCGAGGGCGCCCATATTGCCACGGTCAAGGCGTCGATCTGGCGCAACAGCCCCGACAAGGTGATCGGCATGCGCGCCCACTGGGCCGAGGCCAATGCCGACGTCGTGGCGGCGCTCATCCGCGCCGTACACAAGGCGGCCCGCTTCTGCGACTTGGCCGAGAACCACGACGAGATCGCCCATATCATGGCGGCCCCGCATTATCTCGGCGTCGAGCCCGAACTGATCCTGCCGGCGCTCAACGGGCATTTCGCTATCGGCGGCGGCGTAACGGCCGAGGTGCCGAACCATTTCGTGCCGTACGACCTGGCGGCGAACTTCCCGTGGACCAGCCACGCGCTGTGGTTCTACAGCCAGATGGTCCGCTGGGGCGAGGTCGCCCATACGCCCGAACGCGCGCAGGCCGCCGCACTGGCGTTCCGCCCGGACATCTACCGCGCCGCCATGGCGCCGCTGAAGGTGCCGGTGCCGGTCGACGACAGCAAGATCGAGGGGCTGCTGTCCGCTGCCACGGCGGTCGCGGCGACGCAGGGCACGGTGACCATCGGGCCGGACGGGTTCTTCGACGGGAAGATTTTCGATCCGATGGATGTGGATGGGTATATCGCGGCGCAGCAAGGTTAGGTCACTGCGAGGTACCCCACCCTCGATTGTCATCCCTGCGAAAAGCAGGGACCCACTTGTCAGCCCGAGTGTAGGTGAGATGGGTCAGGCCGGGGATGACAACCGGGTGTAAGATGCGCACTAAAGTGCCTTTTCTTTAATCGATGCTTTGAATTGCCTATTTTCTGCTCACGCACTCCACCCATTTGATCGCGCTTTGCTCACCCCGCGCGCGCACCCGTCTCCCCGCAAAAGTACCAGTGCGTTGATTCAGCTCACCTTTCTGCCCTGATCCCGACTTGGCACGCGGCGTGCATTGTCATTCTCGACAACGCTTCACGCGATCAACCGGCGTCCAA
>DASWWF010000222.1:0-7803 GCA_036401035.1 Devosia sp. | reverse complement strand
CGCCATCGAGAAGCGACGGAAGTAGGCGGCGCCCTACCGGTCTGGCTGACTCTCTTCGAGCCGCGCCAGCACCGCTTCGGTCACGTCGGCGCCGAGCCGGTAGGAAAACGCCGTGACCCTTGTGAGGTCGTCGCTGAGCGTGCAGTCGAAGGCGACGCCAAACCACTTTTCTCCGGAGCGGAAGATCGCGCCATTGGCCACGAGGCGGGTGCCGGCCATCTCCGACAGGGCATAGGCCTCCGCCATCACGACGTCCGGGGTGAAGCCTTCACCGGAATTGCCGATCTGCGCCAGCGCCTCGATATTGCAGGTCTGCGCCAGCCGCTTTTCGGGCGGCAGTGTCTTGAGCGCTTCGCGCACTGGCGCCAATCTCGCGCTGCTCAGCATTGCCTCGAGATAGAACTGCTCGGCGCTGCGCTGCGCACCCAGTTCGAGCGTCGCGACATCGGGCTCGGCCGACGCAGCGGCCGTGACCATTCCCTCCGCCACCGCGTCACTGTCGTCGCTGGGCGCTGAGGCGCCCTCATCCGGTGCGTCGGCTGGGGCAGTCAGGCCCCGCACCTTCGGGCGCGCCAGCGGTATCGGGGCGACCTTTGCTTCGTCCACCGAACCTTGCGGGGGCTCTGCCTCCGCGCTGGTAGCCGCCTCGGACGCCGGTGGCGCCGCAGCGGTGGGACCTTCGGATGCGGTTTCCGGCACGTCCGGCGCAGATGCCTCAGCGGCCGATGAAGCCGGAGCGGCCGCCTGCTCCGGCGGCGGTTCTGCCGCAGTCACTTCGGCGGGCTCCGCTGGAGCCGCGGCAGGTGTCGATTCTGCTTCCGACGTCGTCTCGGTCTGGGGCGCGGTCTCCGGCTCCGCAGGAGCCTCCTCTGACGGCTCTTCCGCTGCTGGCGGTTCTGCCGCTGGCTCCGCCGGAGCCGGTTCCTCCGCAGGCTCCTCCGACGACGGCTGCTCGCTGGCCGCTTCCGGCGGTGGCACGAGCTCCACATCGACGGCCGCCGGCTGTTCAGCCTCGGCGGCATCAGGCAGAGGTTGCCAGAGCAATAAGGCCAGGACCCCCGCATGCAGCATCAGCGAGGCCAAAGCGGCCCAGACGATCCATTGACCAAGCCTGGGCGGTTCGGGGGGCAGCATCGGCTGGGGCGCCGTGAGGTCGCTCATGCCTCAGCCTTTGCCACGAACTTGTGCCGTTTGCGAGGCATCGTTTGCGGGCACATAGCGTCGCCGCCCGAACTCGGCTAGCTTTCGCTCGTTCGGGGGCATGATGGCGAGTTTCAATACCTTTCTTGTGGCATTGGCGACGCTGTTCGCGACGGTCGGCGTCGCCGACATCGCCTTCATTTTCGCCGCCCTCACCAAGGACAATACGCCGGCCGAGCGCTTCGCCATCGCCACGCGCGGCACCGCCATCGCCACGGCGATCCTCCTGGTCTTCGGCCTCATCGGCAACGCGGTGCTTGAAGTCTTCGGCATCACCATCCCGGCTCTGCGCACCGCCGGTGGCATCCTGCTGTTGCTGATCGCCATCGACATGGTCTTTGCCCGCCATTCGGGCGCCACCTCCACCACCACCGAGGAAGAGGTCGAGGCGCGCCAGCGCGACGATATTGCGGTCTTCCCGCTCGCCATGCCGCTGCTCTCCGGCCCCGGCGCCATCAGCGCCATCGTGCTGCTCTCGACCGGCGCCAGCAACGGCGTCGAATACGGGCTGGTCTTCGTCGCCCTGCTGCTCATCATGCTGGCCGCCTGGGTCACCCTGCTGCTGGCCATTCCCATCCAGCGGCTTCTCGGCATCACCGGCCTCGCCGTGGTTTCCCGCATGGTCGGCATCCTGCTCGCCGCGCTGGCCGTGCAGTTCCTCTTCGACGGGGTCAAGACCAGCGGCTTGCTGCCCGGCGTCGCCTGACACTGCTGGCGCAGTCGCCGATCCGGCGCGTTGCGAGCCCCTATGCGAGACAACCGCCACTTCAAAGTACGAAGGCCGCGGCTTTCGCCACGGCCTTCCATAAAATCCAAATGCCAGAAGTTACTTCTTCTTGGCCGGTGCGGAGGCGGGGTTGTTCAACCCGGCAGTCGCCAGCACTTTCGGCTTTTCCTTCTTGGGCTTCTTGGCTTCCTTGTTGGACTTCAGCTGACCTTTTGCCATCCGCATTCCCCTTCCATTGCCGCGCCGGGGTCGTTACCCCGACAAATCACCCAGGAAGGCTAGAATCCCGGCACGATCTAGGCAAGCCGCCGCGAATATTGCGCGCTGCTATTTCGCGCCGCCGGCCTTACTTCGCGCCACAACGTCCCTGGGGGCCGAGGATGTGGATCATGCGCGGATCGCATCCGGTGAGGATGAACTGCACCCAGTCGTCCGGCGAGCCATAGAAGGCATTGCGGTCGACCTCGGTATGCACCCCCGCCATCGTGCCGGTCTGCGTCCACTGCCACATCAGCCACTGCCGGCTGTGATACTTGTGGTGCGGCTCGGAGGCGGTCGAGCGCAGCCAGAACGCATTGTCGAAATGCTCGCCGGCGAGAATGTCGCGGTGGAAATTGATGTCCGTATAGATGATCGGCACCTTGCCGGTATGCGCTTCCATCGCCGCCAGCATCACCCGCACCTTTTCGAGGATGTCGGCGCGGTTGTGCCGGTTCTTGCAGCTCGAATGGTTGTTCCACTCGAGATCGAGCACCGGCGGCAGCGCGTCGGGGTCGTTGGGCACATTGCGGGTGAACCACGACGCCTGCTCCGAAGCCAGCGAGCACCAGGTCATGAAGTGATAGGCGCCGCGCGCCACACCCGCCTGGCGCGCCCGCTGCCAGTTTTCGCGGAAATTGGGGTCGATGTAGTCCTTGCCCTCGGTCGACTTCATGTAGACGAAGTGCGTGCCGCCGGCCCGCGCCTTGTCGAAATCGATGCGGCCCTGGTAGCGCGCCACGTCGAGCCCCTGGATCGGCAGCGCCCGCGCCCGGTTGACGCCCGGATGTGGATCGTTGTCGCCGGGAATGGCGTGCCGGCCCGGGCTGCGGCCGCAGGCGGCCAGCACGGCGACCAGCGTCACCAGCAGCAGGGTCTTGGCGACAAGCGAAAGGGGGCGCGAAAACGGGCTGACAACTGCGGAAACCATGCTGAACGCGAACTCGAAGGCAACTGGAACGGAAGCCTTTGAATCAACATGGGCCGATTAACGAAACCTTGCGCTAACCCTTTGTTATTCCAGCATGGTTAACGCGCGGGCAGGTACTCCCAGCTGCGCAGCGCGAGGTCGATCGCCTCGCCGAAATCCTTGACGTCCTGGGTGGCCGTGCACGCGACATCGACGCAGACGGTGAATTCCTCCCAGCCGCTGGTCCGCTTGCCGGCCGCCAGCGCCGCCGTCACCAGCGCCAGTTCCTCGTCATACGTCCCGAGCCGCGCCGCCACCGCCAGCAGCCCGGCGCAAACCCCGAGATTCCACGTCTCGCCGCTGCAATCGCCGCGCATCTCCTCGAGCTGCGTCTCATGGAAGCCGCGCCATTTGGGGTTGGCGGAATCGTCGTAGCCGATCCCGTCCTTCGACTTGATGACCTGCTGCGGCGGGAACGAGAACGCATAGGCGTCGAACGTGTAGTTGAAGCGCCCATCGAACTGCGGCATCTCGAAAATGCCATCGCCGTCGAGATCCTCGAGGCGGACAGTGTCGCCGTCGACCGAACCCAGATCGTCGGTCACCCAGCCATTGCCCCGCTCGGTCGCCGCGACGATCTGCATGCAGCAATGCGCCCCGCCCGCATAGACCGCAAAGATCACGCTGCGCCCGCCGCTCTCGTCGAACGGAAACACCCCGACCTGCCCGTAGCCGGTGCCGCTGCCGAGGCCCGAGAGTTCCACCGGCTCCGCGCCGGGCTTTTCGATCCTGAGCGTCCCGATCCGTTCGCTGTCGTCGCCGGTGACGCTGAGCGTCAGCGTCAGGTCGCCGGCCACGAACACCTGCTCGGGCTCCTCCCCCGACCAGTCGAACATTCCGGGCGTGGAAAGGTCCACCGGCTCGGCCGCCAGTACCGGCGAGACGAAAAGGGCAGCGAACAAGGCAACGACGCGCAGCATGAGCGGAATTCTCCCGGATGATCCAGGGATCACTATCGCACGTTTTCTGAACGCCGGCTGTCTCGACCAGCCTCAGTCAGCGGCATCGCTCACAGGTTGATGACGTAGCCCACCAGCGCCGTCGGCGCATGCGGCGGCACGGCCACCATGCGCGAACGGATCTGGCGGAAACGGGTGCCCATCGTGATGTTGACGATGCACTCGCAGCTCTGCCCCGAAGTGCCGAGCTCTTCGAAGATATCCGCCACCGGCCGTTCGAGGTTGAAGGCCAGGTTGCCCCGATCCGGGTTGCCCAGTTGCACCAGCACGCCGCGCAGGAACTGGTTGAATTCGGCATTGACCCGCACCAGCCGCTTGTCGCGGTCGATGGCGAAGGACGGCACTGGCGCCTGCTGCATCATCGGTAGCGCGAACGCGAGTTCGGCCTGCTGCCGCACGGTGCTCAGTTCGGTTTCGACCTGATGCACCGCGTAGGAGCGGAGCACGCTCGTCGCATTGTCATCGCTACCCGCTTCGCTGAGCACATCCGAGATCAGCTGCGAGCGCTTGATGCCCATGCGATCGGCGATCGTACTCAGCGCCCGCCAGAACGCGCGCTCGAGCCTTATGCCGCGCCGGCCGCTCGCGGTCGGCACCGCGCGGAACTCCGGCGTCGCATAATCGTGCGCACCGCCCTCGCCGGCCGGAACCAGCTGATCGGGGGCTTCGAGGCCAGCCATGTGCACAATCTTGGACATGTCCTATGATGTCAAAAGGCCTCGTTTTGGCATCTACGCCGAAAGGTCCGTAGAGGTATGACGACCGAGGTCTCCATCGATAGCGACCAAGGTCGCAGGCGTGCGGGTGCGTGAGTGGAAGAGCGGGTGGCGAGCGAGGTTGGTGAACGGCGGAGGCTGAGGCTGCCGCGCCGCATCGCCCTCTTCTGGCTGCGCGCCGTCGGCTCGCTGTCGCTGTCGCAGCGCTTCCTCGTCGTCGCCGTCACCGTGGTGGCGCTGGCCATGGCCGGGCTCGGCGCCTGGGGCGGCTACTACGTGCAGCGCGGCATCACCGAAGGCGTCGCCAACACCGCTGCCGCCAGCATCGACGCGCTGGTTGCGCACGAGGTCGGCCAGCTGCGCCTCACCGGCGAGCTCAGTGCCGACGTGCGCGCCAATCTCGACGATGTCTTCGCCATCGGCAACGACGCGGAGTCCACCCGTCTGCTCCAGATCCGCATCCGCGACCTCGACCGGCGCCTTGCCTATGAGAGCAGCGCCGCGCTCGAGGATCCCCACGAGGACGAAGACGAAATGTTCGCCGCCGCCACGGCCGGCCGCGTGTCCTCCCGCCTCATCCAGGTCGCGGTGCCGCCGGTCGGGCCCTTCGAAGGCCTGCCCCTCGAAGTGCTCGAGATCACCACGCCCCTCCGCGTCGCCTCCACCGGCGAGATCTTCGCCGTCGCCGAACTCTATTACAGCGCCCGGTCGGTGCTGGCGCAGCGCGACCGGGCGCAACTCGATGTCTGGCTATTGGTCGGCATCTTCGGCGTGCTGGTCATCGCCGCCCTCTATCTCGTCGTCGATCGCGCCAGCCGCACCATCACCCGCCAGCGCACGGTGCTGGCCGAGAACCTCGCCGCCTCGCGCCGGTTGAGCGAAGAAAATCACGCCCTCCACGCGACCTCCGAAGAGCTGCGCCGCAACGCCAATTTCGCCAACGAGGCACTGCTCAACCAGGTGGGCTCGGACATTCATGATGGCCCGATCCAGGTGCTGACCCTCATCATCCTGCGCCTCTCCGATACCGTGCCGCCGACGCCGGCCACCACCCAGGCCCTGCAACTGGCGACCGATGTGCTCGAAGAACTGCGCAACATTTCGAGCGGCCTCGTGCTGCCCGAGCTGGCGCCAATGACGCTGGGCAAGGCCATCGATCTCGCCATCACCCGGCACCAGAACCTGACCGGCACCCGGGTCACCCGCCGCATCGGCGAGCTGCCGGACCAAGCTCAGCTGGTCCTCAAGATCTGCCTCTATCGTGTCGTCCAGGAAGCGCTGATGAACGCCTATCGCCATGGCTCGGGGGCCGGCAACATCGTCACCGCCGAGTGCGACGGCGACACCATCCGCGTCACCGTCAGCAACCCGCCGGGCCGTTCTCCCCGCGGCGACAGCGGCCGGCTGGGCATGGGGCTGCGCGGCATGCGCTTCCGCGTGGAATCGCTGGGCGGCAATCTGGAGATCGAGGTGAAGCCGGGGGCGCCGAGCGTCGTCCGCGCCTCCGTGCCGGTCTCGGGCTGAGCTCAGTTGAGCGGCGGCTGGTCCTCGCCGGCCGCCTCGCTGAGGTTGGGGGCCGACTTGGCCGCCAGCACCACTTCGAGCCGGCTTTTGACCCTGAGCTTGGTCATCAGGTTGGTCATGTAGTGCTTGATCGTCTTCTCGCTGAGCTCCAGCGCGTTGGCGATTTCCTTGTTCGATTTGCCTTCGAGCAGGCAATCGACGATCTGCACCTCCCGCGGCGATAGCCGGGCCGACGCCATCTCGCGCTTCCGCTGCGACCGGTTGCGGAACCCGCCCATCAGCTTGGGGGCAAAATCGGGCGACACGAACAGCTCGCCCCGTCGCACCGACTCGATGGCCGAAAACAGTTCCGACGACGGCCGGCCCTTGAGCACGAAGCCGTGCGCGCCGACATCGAGCGCCTGCAGCGCCAGGTCCACATTGGCAAAGGCGGTGAAGATGATCACCCGGATCGCCGGCGCACCCTTGATGATCTTGCCGATGGCGGCGTTGACGTCTCCGGGCATCGAGAGATCGAGGATCATCACGTCGGGGGTGGTGGTTTCGGCCAGCGTCACCGCCTCGTCGGCCGACATCGCCGTGCCGACGATCTCGTAGTCTTCATGGGTGGCAAAAATAGCCGCCATGCCCGCCAGCAGGGTCGGGTGATCGTCGACGAACGCGATACGCACTTTGGTCATCGGGCCGGCAACTCCGTCACTCAGTTACCACCATTGCCATTGCCGTTACCATTACCACCGCCATTGCCGTTCCCGCCACCATTGCCGCTGTTTCCCTCACCGCCACCGCCACCGCCACCGCCACCGGCATTGCTCTCGCCCGAGCCGCCACCTTCGCTGCCGCCGCCGCCGTTCCCGCCGCCGCCGCTGTTCCCGCCGCCAGAGTTGGAGCCGTTACCGCCGCCGTTATTACTGCCGTCGTTCCCGTTCCCACCGGCATTGTTGTTGCCCGCACCGGCATTGGGATTGTCACCGCCATTGCCGTTGCCGCCGGCATTGTTGTTTTGGGCTCCTGCATTGGAGTTGCTGTCGCTCGAACCGATTCCGCCGCTGCCATTGCTCGCCGCATTCCCGTTTCCGGCTCCAGCACTGGCATTGCTGCCGCCGCCCGCGTTCACATTGCCGTTTCCGCCAGCGTTGTTGTTGCCCGGACCCGCGTTCATATTGCTGCCGTTTAGGCCCGGGCTCGACCCTGTCGGCTCTACCGCCCGGCCCTGCTGGTCGCGGACGCTGACGCCGGCATCGGCCACGCGGGCCGACTGCCCCGCCGCCACCACGGTATCGACGCCGCGCGCATCGACGAACCGAGCGTTCCCCTCCCGCACCTCGATGCGGGTCACCGCGCCGCTGATGGAGATCTGGATTTGCCCGGCGCTGAACGACACCCGGCCGTTGGGCACCTCGATGGTGACCGTATGCGCCGCATCGGCCGCCACCACCAGCGCCCCGG
>DASWWF010000221.1:0-4819 GCA_036401035.1 Devosia sp. | reverse complement strand
CCGGATCGGCGATTTCGACGGCGTCTCGCAGGAACAGCTCTTCACCTTTGCCCGCGCCCGCTGGCCCAATGTCGCGCTCGAGCCGGTGCTGATCTCGGCGGGCGGCGAGGTGATCGGGGGCTGCCTCATCATGCTGCAGCGTCTGCCGCTGGGGCTGGCGACCATTGCGCTGGCCAAATGGGGCCCGTTCCTCAAGTCCGAGCAGGGCGATGTGCTGGGCCGCTACGGGCTGATGGTCGATGCGCTGATGGGCGAATATGCCCGCAAACGCCGTATGATGCTGTCGCTGCTGCCGCTGCCGTCACTGGGACCGCAGAACGCCGAATTCGACCTGCTGCTGTCGCGCGGTTTTCACCGTGGCGCGCAGATGGCGTTCAACGACCGCTACATCGTCAATCTCGGCCTTGCCGAGGACGCGCAGCGCAGGAGTTTCTCGCAGAACTGGCGCCGCCAGCTCGCCAAGGCCGAAAAGTCCGGGCTGAGCTTCGAGCGCGCCACACCCGACCGGCTCCCCGAGTTTCACGCCCTCTACGACCGCATGGTCGACCGCAAGGGCTTTGCCGATCACTCCGCCTATCACGGCACCATCGGTCCGCTGATGGCGATGGCGAGCGACGCGCTGCGGCCCGAACTGTTCCTGGTGTCCGAAGGCAGCGAGGTCATTGCCGGGGCCATCATCTTCAAGGCCGGCGACCGTGCCGTGTATCTCTACGGCGCCACGCAGGACCGCGCCTTGCCGCTGCGCGCCGGCTACTTCCTCCACTGGCACATTATCGGCTGGCTCAAGGCCAATACGCGCGCCCGCTGGTACGATCTCGGCGGCACGGACGGCTTTGCCGGCCTCCACCAGTTCAAGATCGGCATGGTCGGCGATGCGGGCCTGGTGACGCCGGTGCCGCCCACCGCCAACTACGCCGCCTATCGGCTGCCGTTCATCATTGGCGAGGCCGCGTTCGGGGCACGCGACATGCTGCAGAAGCTCCGGGCCAGGCGGCTCGTGCGCCAGCACAAGGCAGAGGCCGCCGCGTCGTGAAGCGCCTCTTCGCCAAGCTGTTTTCGCAGTCCAACATCCTTTTCGGCTCCCGGCTTGCCGGGGCCGGCGTGGTGTTCCTCGCCCAGGCCGCCGTCGCCCGTTTCTGGGGCGCCGAGGCGCTGGGCAACTTCCTGCTCTTTGTCGCCGCTGCCAACATCATCGCCGTGCTGATGCCGCTCGGCTTTGAGACCACCGGCACCTTCTTTGCCGCCGAATATCGCGCCGCCGGTCATGGCCGCCACCTGCGCGGCTTCATGAAGCGGTCCTACGGCCACGTCGCGGTCATGTCCGCGCTGCTGCTGGTCGCCGGCTATCCGCTGGCCGGGCTGATCGGCGCGCCCGGGCATCTTCTCCAGGCGCACTGGCTGCCGGTGATGCTGATGAGTCTTGCCACGGCGCTAGTCTACTGCAATTCGGCCCTGCTGGTTGGGCTCAAGCGCCCGTTTGCCGGCTTCTTCGCCGATACGGTGTTCCGGCCCATGCTGATGGTGCTGGCGCTCGCCGTCGCCACGCTGGCCTTCGCGCCGTCTGCTGCCTTCGATGCCTTCGTCTGGATGCTGGCCGGCGGTTTTCTCGTCATCGCCATCGGCCAGTTCGCCTGGCTGTGGCGCGCCGTGCGCGAAGTGCCCGTCAGCGGCACGGTGGAAAAGGCCGAAATCCGGCGCTGGTGGCGATTCGCGCTGCCCTGGGTGATCATCGCGCTCGCTACCGATCTCTTCTTCGACATCGACCTCATCATCCTCTCCAATCTCATGGATCGCGAGACGCTGGCCGTGTTCGGCGTCTGCACGAGGGTGTTCTCGCTGGTCTCGTTCGGCGTGGCCGCCGTCTATTCGGTGGTGATGCCCGACATGTTCGACCTGGCCAAGGACCGCGAGGGCCTGTTGCGCAAGATCGGCGAGGCCAATCTCGCTGCCGCCGGCATCGCCATCGCGCTCTTTGCCGCCGTCGCCGTCGGCGGACCGCTGGCGCTGCTGCTGTTCGGGCCGGAATTCGGGGCAGGGGCGCTGCCCATGGCGGTGCTCTGCATCACGCTCATCGTTCGCGCCTTCTTCGGCCCGACCTCCGTCGTCCTCTCGATGAACGACCGCCCGCATGACGTGCTGCCGGCTATCGGCCTCGGCATGACCGTGCTGGTCGTCGCCAACCTGCTGCTGGTGCCGCCGCTCGGGCTCATCGGCGCGGCGTTGGCCGCCGTGCTGGCGCAGACGGTGTGGTCGGCGGCCCTCTGGTTCACCGCGCTCAGGCGCGCCCATATCGATGTGTCGCTGATGCCCCGCATCGCCGAGTTCTTCGCCGCCCGCCGGGCACGGGATGCGTGATGGCGCTCAGCGAGTCGCGAGCCTCTTCGCGAGACGACCGCAGCCTGGCGAGGCGCGAGCCTCTACACTAACAAGACCACTCCCCCCATTGGTCTGCTTGTCTCCGCTTCCGGCTCTGGCTAGAACTGGCGGCAAGGCGCACGCGCCGACCTGGTTCTGAAAAGGGCGGAACCTGGCGCGTGCATCGGCGCACGATCCTGCCCCAGAGCCGGCAGGTGCCCGCTCGGGATCGTGCCCACGGGAGGAATTACATGACCGAGACCTTGGTGTTCGAGCCGGACGCGGCTGCGAAGGCGCGGACCTTGACGACGGCGGAGCAATACGCCGCCAACTATGCCCGCTCGATCAGCGACCCGGACGGGTTCTGGGCCGACCAGGCCAAGCGGCTGGACTGGATCAAGCCGCCGACCAGGATCAAGAACACCAGCTTCGAGTACCCCAACGTCTCGATCAAGTGGTTCGAGGACGGGGTCCTCAATGTCGCGGCCAACTGCATCGACCGGCATCTGCTCGACCATGGCGACGATATCGCCCTGATCTGGGAGCCCGATGATCCGTCGGCCAACGCCGAGTACATTTCCTACCGCACGCTGCACGAAAAGGTCTGCCGCTGCGCCAATGTGCTCAAGTCGCTCGGCGTCCGCAAAGGCGATCGCGTCACCATCTACCTGCCGATGATTCCGCAGGCCGCCTACGCCATGCTCGCCTGCGCCCGCATCGGCGCTGTCCATTCCGTCGTCTTCGGCGGCTTCTCGCCGGATTCGCTCGCCGGCCGCATCAATGACTGCGATTCTGCCGTCGTCATCACCGCCGACGAAGGCCGGCGCGGCGGCAAGACCGTGCCGCTCAAGGCCAATGTCGACAAGGCGCTGGAGGATTGCCCGGGCGTCCAGAAGGTGCTCGTCGTGCACAATACCGGCGCCGATGTCGCCATGAAGGGCAGCCGCGACGTGTGGTGGCACGAGGCCGCCGCAGGCGTCGAGCCGTTCAACGACCCCGAGCCGATGAATGCGGAAGATCCGCTGTTCATCCTCTATACGTCCGGCTCGACCGGTAAGCCCAAGGGCGTGCTGCACACCCAGGGCGGCTACCTCACCTATACGTCGATGACGCATGAGCTGAGCTTCGACTACAAGCGCGGCGACGTGTTCTGGTGCACCGCCGACGTCGGTTGGGTCACCGGCCACAGCTACATCGTCTATGGGCCGCTCGCCAACGGCGCCACCAGCGTCATGTTCGAGGGCATTCCCAGCTGGCCCGACCCCAGCCGCTTCTGGCAGGTGGTCGAGCGCCACAAGGTCAACATCTTCCACACCGCCCCGACGGCCATCCGTGCGCTCATGGGCGCCGGCTCCGAATATGCCGACAAGTATCCGATGCCGTCGCTGCGGCTGCTCGGCACCGTGGGCGAGCCGATCAATCCGGAAGCCTGGCTCTGGTACCACAAGCATGTGGGCAAGGAGCGCTGCCAGATCGTCGATGCCTGGTGGCAGACCGAGACCGGCGGCCACATGATCGCGCCGTTCCCCGGCGCCATCCCGACCAAGCCGGGTTCGGCGACGAGGCCCTTCTACGGCGTCCAGCCGGTGGTGCTGTCGCCCGAAGGCAAGCTGCAGGAGCAGACCAAGTCCGAGGGCGTGCTCGCCATCAAGGACAGTTGGCCAGGCCAGGCGCGCACCATCTGGGGCGACCATGGCCGCTTCGTCTCGACCTATTTCGAGACCTACAAGGGCTACTATTTCACCGGCGACGGCTGCCGCCGCGATGAAGACGGCTACTACTGGATCACCGGTCGCGTCGACGACGTGCTCAACGTCTCCGGCCACCGCCTCGGCACCGCCGAAGTGGAGAGCGCACTGGTGTCGCATCCAAAAGTCTCCGAGGCCGCCGTCGTCGGCTACCCGCACAGCCTCAAGGGGCAGGGCATCTACTGCTACGTCACGCTGATGGCCGGCGAGACGGGCGGCGAGGACCTCGGCAAGGAGCTCAAGGCCTGGGTCCGCAAGGAAATCGGCCCGATCGCCACGCCCGACCTCATCCAGTTCACCCCGGGCCTGCCGAAGACCCGCTCCGGCAAGATCATGCGCCGCATCCTGCGCAAGGTCGCCGAGAACGATTTCGGCTCCCTGGGCGACACCTCGACCCTCGCCGACCCCTCCGTGGTCGACAACATCGTCGAAAACCGGATGAACCGGTAAGCAGGCTAGGGGATCACGGGACTGACGGTCGTCTGGCCGTCAGTCGGTTCCGCCGGCGGGGTTGCGCTTGGCGTCGATGGTTCTGTCTGTTGCGTTTCGGCGGGGGACTCTGCATCGGCAGTCGGTTCGGTGACGACGACTGTCGCCGTCGCCAGCGCGGCCGGCAGTTCGGTGTAGCCTACCAAGAGGTAATAGGTGTGATCGGCCTCCAACTGGGCGCGGACGACTGGGTTCGTGCCTTCGGGAGTGTCGTCAACAACAGTGAC
>DASWWF010000220.1:0-2842 GCA_036401035.1 Devosia sp. | reverse complement strand
GCAGTGGTTGACACTGTGCATATACACACTATCTATCCGCCCATGGCTGACGACTTTTCGATCTGCATGGTCTCGAATACGCGCAAGGCGGCGCGGGCGATCACGCGTCGCTACGATGCCTATGCGCGTCCCTTTGGCATCACCTCGACGCAGTTCTCTCTGATGGGGACGCTGCTGGAATCGGGCGAGCAGACCGTCAGCGAACTGGCCGAGCAACGCGGCTTCGAGCGGACAACGCTCAGCCGCAATCTCGACCGGCTGGAGAATATGGGGTTCGTGGCGTCACGGCCCGCCGAGAGCGGTAACCGCCGGCTCTGCAGCGTCACCGCAGAGGGCAGGGAACTGCTCGACCGCATGCTGCCGGTCTGGCGGCAGGCGCAGGCCGAGATCCGGAGAGAATTGGGTCCGGCAGCGTTCGACCAGACTATCGCCACACTCAAGCGGCTCGCCACCGTCTAGTCGTCTTTGCGTTCGCATCCGGCCGCGTCAGAGCCGTGCATTTACCTGGAGAAGCCGATGAGCACCCAATCCGACCCGATCGTCGTCACCGGCATGGGCGTCGTCAGCCCGCTCGGCGTCACGGTCGAAACCACCTGGAAGCGCCTGCTCGAAGGCCGCAGCGGCATCGTCAAGAACACCCGCTTCGACGTCTCGGCCTTCGCCGCGCATATTGCCGGTCTGGTGCCAAGCAAGGCCGATGATCCGGAAGGCGGCTTCGATCCGCTGGTCGCGGTCGATGGCAAGGACGTCAAGAAGATGGACCTCTTCATCCAGTACGGCATGGTCGCCGCGCAGGAGGCGCTCAAGCAGGCCAACTGGTTCCCGACCAGCGAAGAAGACAAGGCCGCGACTGCCACCATCATCGGCACCGGCGTCGGTGGCTCACCGGTGATGGCCGAGGCGGCCAAGACCATTATCGAGCGCGGTCCGCGGCGGCTGTCGCCTTTCACCGTGCCGAGCTTCCTCGCTAACCTGGCTTCGGGCTGGATTTCCATCCGCTATGGCTTCAAGGGCCCGATCGGCGCGCCGGTCACCGCTTGCGCCGCCTCGGCCCAGGCCATTGGCGACGGCATGCGATTGATCTTGACCGGCGAGGCGGACGTTGCGGTGGTCGGCGGAGCCGAAGGGTCCGTCGATCCGATTTCTGTCGGCGGCTTTGGTGCAGCCCGCGCTCTCGCCACCGAGTTCAACGACGATCCGGCTTCGGCCTCGCGACCCTTCGACAGCAAGCGTGACGGCTTCGTCCTCGCCGAGGGCGCGGCGGTGCTGGTCATCGAGCGGCTGAGTCACGCCAAGGCGCGTGGTGCTGAGCCTTTGGCCATCCTCTCGGGGTATGGCACGTCCGCCGACGCCTATCATCTGACCTCCGGCGAACCGACCGGCGCGGGCGCGCAGGTGGCGATGCGCAATGCGCTCAAGATGGCGAAGCTCTCGCCCGGCGAGATCGACTACATCAACGCCCACGCCACTTCGACGGCGATCGGCGATGCGGCGGAAATCGCCGGCATCTCGGCCGTGTTCGAAAACCGCGGCAAGGACCTCGCGGTCTCGTCCACCAAGTCGTCGACCGGCCACCTGCTCGGCGCGGCCGGCGCGCTCGAGGCTGTGTTCTCAATCCTTGCCATCCGCAACGGTATCGCTCCGGCGACGCGGAACCTCGTCGAGCCGGATGTCGGCCAGCAGTTCGACCTGGTGCCGCAGACACCCAGGAAAAAGACGATCCGCCACGCCCTCTCGAATGCCTTCGGCTTCGGTGGCGTCAACGCGGCGCTGGTCTTTTCGGCGATCTGACCGATCGGGCTTTGGGCTCTTTGGCCCGAGGCTCCTTCGGCTTCTCCGGTTTGATGGGGCGCTGGGCGACGGCCTTTTCCGCAAAGCGGATCCAGTCGACCAGCGCCTCTTCGTCCTCGATCGCGTCGCCGTCGATCCAGAAAAAGCCCGACATCACCCGGCCGTTGTGGATCATCGCCGTGGTCCCGGGGCGGGCGGCTGCGGCGTCGTGGCTGTCCTTGCCCACTGAGATCAGGATGCTCCCGTCCTTCTTGCAGCCGACGAGGATGTGGCCGTTGAGGAGGAAGGTCAGGCCGCCGAACATGTATTTCTCGGTGATGCGCGGATCCTCTCCAAGGATCATGCGGACCCGGTCGGCGAGGTGGTCGACGGTTTCAGATCTCATTTGGCGGGCAGGGTCCTGACAAATCTCTCGGCGTCGTTGAGCCAGGCGACGAAATCGGTGGCGTCGGCGATGGCATCGTCATCGACGGTGATAAACCCCTTCATCACCTGCTCGCCCATCTGCATCTGCCGCGCGCCCGGCTGCGCCAGCACGGCGTCGATTTCGTCGGGATTGACCCGCACCATCAGCGCGCCCTTGGCGCTGACGCCGACCATCATGTTGCCGTCGAGCATGAAGCCGATGCCGCCGATGATGCGTTTCTCGACGATGTCCGGCCGCGGCCCCAAGGCCATGCGAATGCGCTCGGCCATGGCTTCCATCGACATTCAGGTTGCCCCCGGCATACGATAGGTCTGGTGCTGCGGCAGGCCGTCGGCGATGACGTCCCAATCGCGGTGGGTGCGGGCGAACAGCAACTGGTTCGGCTTGAACCAGGGCAGGGCGGCTGCCCCGAGAAGTCCCACCGGGATGGTCATCAATTCCGTGCCCCGGCTCGATTGCGCGCAGAGCGGCGTGCCGCATTCGGGGCAGAACCATCGCGTGAAGATCGCGCCGGAATCGGCCGGCCTCGCATGCTTCCGGGTCTCGCCGGTGAGCGTCACATCCGCCGCCCTGAGCAGGAATGCTGCCGAGTGGCCGGTACCCGAGGCCTTCTGGCAGTCTTCG